>JAEWHT010000118.1 GCA_023387695.1 Pseudomonadota bacterium
CATTACTGTCGATCCCTCGTTCGGGCCGCCGCGCGTCAGCTTCGCCGGCGCCGTGCAGATCAAGAACGTGCCGGTCGACGCCGTCGTCACCGCACGCTTCGCACAAGGCTCGGTGTTCAGTGTCCGCGACATCATCGCGCTCGAATGGGTCTGGGAGACCGTGGATCCCGGCGAGCTGCCGCCCGGTCATCGCGGTCCACTGCCCAAGGTGCGCGTGCTCGAGGTCGCAGCGCAAGCCGATGGCGGCGGACCGCTCGCGGTCCAGCAGGGACAATACCTGCTCATCCGCACCGAATATACCGCGCCCGCCGACGGCGGCACGTTCACCGACAGCCTGATCATCTCCGGCGATACCTGGGACGAGATCAGCGTACCCGCCTCCTTCTTCCTTTCCGGCATTTCGTCGATCGTGCTCGATACACCGGTGAGGCTGGCTCAGGGGACCGCGACCAACATCGACATCGACGTCAAGGTCCTCGCCGGACCGGACTCGACGGTGCGCTATGAGATATCGCCGACACAGCTGCACAGCGGAGTCTCGATTGCCGGGCCGAACCAGTTCGCCGCCACAGCAGCACGGCAGACCGTTTCACTGAAACTGCGAACGGCGCTCGACGCACCGCTCGGCAACAACATGCTTGCGATCAATCAGTTCTTCCTGAACAAGCGCACAGCGTTCTTCGTCCCGGTCACCATCGATCCATTCGACGCGATCCAGAAGATTCATGCTCTGACGATCGCTCCACAGCCCTGCGCGCTGACGTTCAACTTCACCACCGAGAGGACGAGCCGGCCGGTCGTGACGGTGTGGAAGCGCCGTTTGGACGACGCGACCAAGGACATGATCCCTGACAACCAGCTCAACCAGGTCAGCTGGAACGGACCGCCGCAGACCTCGCACGCGCTGAGCATGAGTGGGCTTCCGGTAGCGGTGCCGATGTGGTTCCGCATCGATGCCGATGTCGAGGATCCGGAAATCCCGCCGGGCGCCTTCGCCAATAAGGAAGGTCAGACCGCGACGCTTCAGCGCCAATGCGTGGCACATGTCTGGCGCATCAACGTCGAGCAGGCCGGCGGTGACGAGGATGGACCGGAAGACGGCAACGAAATGGATTTCAGCATGAATGTCTATGACGGCACCACGGGCCTGCCGCTGATCGACACGACCTTCGCGAAGTTCGATTCCGTCGACAGCGGTGATGTCATCACAGGCGCGTTCGGCGCCAATGACGGCTTCGTCGCGATCCCGAAGGCGACCGACATCATCGTGCCCTATATTTTCGCGGCGTCGCAGGATCCGGACCTCGGCATCGACCTCATCGGCCTGATGGTTCCGCCGAAACTGCCCAGCCAACCGACCTCGGGCGCGAGCGATAGCGGAGCCTGGGCTGACAGTTTTGGCGCGTATCAGCCGCCGGCGACGGTCGGCGACTTCAATAGCCCGACCATGATCCTGGCCACGCCGGCGCCGTCATTGGTGTCCTTCGAGGCGACGGTGACGATCGAGACCATCGTCACCGATCCCTACAGCGCGCTCAACAGGACCTATGGCGATCAATGATCGCCGTCAGGCCACCAGTTCGGCGAATAGATCCGCATCGACGTTGCCGCCGGAGAGCACGATGACGACGTTCTTGCCGGCAACGTCGAGACGTCCCGCAAGCAGCGCGGCAAGGCCCACCGCGCCGCCGGGCTCGACCACGAGCTTCAGCTCGCGATAGGCAAAGGCGACGGCCGCGCCGACTTCCTTGTCCGACGCGGTCACGCCGCGCTCGAGCAGCTTGCTGTTGATCGCAAAGGTCATCTCGCCGGGGATCAGGGCCATCAGCGCATCGCAGATGGTGCGGCCCGCAGGCCCATGCGGCTCGCGATGACCTGCGCTCAGCGAGATGCCGTGATCGTCGAACGCCTCGGGCTCGGCCACCACGATCTGCGCTTGCGGATAACGCGCCTTCACAGCCGTCGCGACGCCTGCGATCAGGCCGCCGCCGGAGGCAGGCGCGACCACGATGTCCGGTGAAAGGCCGAGCATTGCCATGTCTTCCGCGATCTCGCGGCCGGCGGTGCCCTGCCCCGCGATCACAAGCGGATCGTCATAGGGCCGAACCAACGTCGCGCCGCGCTTCTCGGCGATGCCGCGCGAGATCGCCTCGCGGTCGTCGTTGTAGCGGTCATACAGCACGACCTCGGCGCCGTAGGATTTTGTACGCTCGCGCTTCGACAGCGGTGCGTCCGCCGGCATCACGATGGTCGCCTGCATGTCGAGGATCTTGGCCGCGGCAGCCACGCCCTGGGCGTGGTTGCCGGAGGAGAACGCGACGACGCCACCGGCGCGCTTGTCCTGCGGGATCGAGAACACCTTGTTGAAGGCGCCGCGGAATTTGAAGGAGCCGGTGCGCTGGAGCATCTCCGGCTTCAGGAACACCTTGGCGCCAACGCGCTCGTTGAGCACGGGAAAGGACAACAGCGGGGTGCGGACGGCGAAGGGCGCGAGCACGCGCGCGGCGGCGTCGATATCGGCGGGGCCGATCGGAAGGGGCTGTTCGGACATGGCGCGATGTTATCGCGGCCGGCGAGGCCCGGGCAAGACACCTCCGCGAGAGTATTGACCCTTTAGGCGACGTAACGCGGCTGTTCCGCCCCGTCCCGCCCCGGCAGCACCGCGCCGACCGCGCGAATGCTGTCGATGAAGGCCCGCGCCGAGGCTTCCCAAGTGTAATTAGAGGCGAATTCAACGCAGTCCTGCCGCGAAATGTCGAGGGCCGCAAAGCAGGCGTCACGCAGATCATCGTCAAGCGCGCCGACCGGCGCATCGCCGATGACGTCGCGAGGTCCCTTCACCGGGAAGGCCGCGACCGGCAGGCCGCTCGCCAGCGCCTCGAGCAGGACCAGGCCGAACGTGTCCGTCTTGCTCGGAAACACGAAGACATCGGCCGCTGCATAAATATCAGCCAATTCCTCACCGTGCTTTTCGCCCAGGAAAATCGCGTCGGGATAGGCCTCTTCCAGCGCATTGCGCGCCGGCCCGTCACCGACGATCACCTTGGTGCCGGGTAGATCGAGGTCGAGGAACGCTTCGAGATTCTTTTCCACCGCGACTCGGCCGACCGAGAGGAACACCGGGGCCGGCAGGCAGAGATCGATCGCGCGGGGGTGGAACAAATGGGTGTCGACACCGCGCGGCCACAGCACGACATTGTCGAAGCCGCGCTCGCCGAGCTCACTGGCCAGCGCCGGCGTCGCCGCCATCACGGCGCGGCTCGGGCTGTGGAAGCGCCGCAACGCCCGCCAGATCAGCGAGCCCGGAACCGGCACGCGGGCGCGGACATATTCGGGAAAGCGGGTGTGGAAGCTGGTCGTGAACGGCAGCTTGCGCTGCCGGCAATAGCGCCGAACCATCAGGCCGATCGGCCCTTCCGTCGCGATATGAATGCTGTCGGGTCGCGCTTCCTCGATCAGTCTTGCGATTCGCGCCGGGCGCGGCATGGCCAGCCGCACATCGCGATAGCTCGGCATCGCAAAGGTGCGGAACGATTGCGGCGTCAGGAACGTGAACTCGACACCAAGCCCTTTGGCCGCGTCGGCAAGCTTGGTCAGCGTCCGAACCACACCGTTGACTTGCGGGTGCCAGGCGTCGGTCGCGACCAGGATGCGCATCAAGCAGCTCTCGTTAGGCAGCCTTGGCTGCCACCTGCGGAACTTCTGCCGGCTTCTGCAGGTGATCAGCCCAGGTGATGATTTCGAAATGGCCGTCATCGTGCTCGACGAGCGCGGTGCAGCTCTCGACCCAGTCGCCGCAGTTCATGTAGCGAATGCCGTTCTCGTCGCGTATCACGGCGTAGTGGATGTGGCCGCAGATCACGCCGTCAGCGTCGTGGCGCCGCGCTTCGGCAGAAAGCGCCTGCTCGAACGCGCCGATATAGTTGACGGCGTTCTTCACCTTCTGCTTGGCCCATTGCGACAGCGACCAATAAGGCACCTTGAACATGCGGCGAAAGAAATTGACGAAGCGATTCATCTGGATCGCGAAGTCGTAGGCCTTGTCGCCGAGATGGGCGAGCCAGCGGGCGTTCTGCACCACGAGGTCGAAGATGTCGCCGTGGATGACGAGGTAACGCTTGCCGTCCGCGCCGGTGTGGACGGTGTTCTCGACGACGTCGATGCCGCCGAAATGCGTGCCGTAATAGTTGCGCAGGAACTCGTCGTGATTGCCGGGCACGTAGATGACCTTGGCGCCCTTGCGCGCCTTGCGCAGCAGCTTCTGGACGAGGTCGTTATGCGATTGCGGCCAGTGCCAGCTCGATTTCAGCGCCCAGCCATCGACGATATCGCCGACGAGATAAATCGTGTCGGCATCGTGGTAGCGCAGGAAATCCAGCAAAAGATCGGCTTGTGAGCCTCGGGCTCCGAGATGAACGTCGGAGATAAACAACGTGCGAAAGCGCCGTTCCGGGCTCTCGTCACTCACATCGTAACTTCCCATGCGACAGCCTGTAACAATATCCCGTGACAGGGGGATGACGATTGAACCTGTGAGGCACCCTCAGATACGAATCAGACCCTGCCTCGCCCTCCCCGCGAATATCAGTCGCATGCGACAATCAGGCGACATGGCCGGACCATGGCTCTCCGCAAAATGCCGGACAAGCACAGTGGAAGACGTTCCACATCCGGCACAATGCGGGTCGCGAACAAGCGCTCTATTTTCCGGAAGCAACCACCGCTCGAACAACAAGCGCGATGCGTTCGCCGCGCATATTGGGTCTTATGCGGCCCGAACGTTCGAGTTCGGCGAGCCCGTGCAGCGCCGCCCAAAACGCCTCGGTTGCGCCGTCCACATCGGCGCAAAACGGTGTCACCACCGCCGCAAGCGCTTCGAACCCGGCCCGCAGCTCCGGTCTGGTCTCTGCTGAGGCGAAGCGCAGATCTGTCGGAAGGATAAACATGGCTTGATAGAGCGCAGGATTATCGAGTGCGAAGGCGAGATAGGCCGTCGCGACATTCTTGACCGCGTTTCGTCCGGTCGATCCCTTCGCTGAGTCGCGAAGAGCGGCTGCGATCTCCCGGAAGCCTTCCAGCGCAACGGCATTAACGATCGCATCCCTGTTTTCGAAATGCGAATAGAGTACGGGCTGGCTATGTTCGATCTCGTCGGCGAGACGACGGATCGTCACTGCGTTCCATCCCTCGCGCTCGGCGATCACGCGCGCGGCCGCGACAATGCGGCGTTCGCGCTCGGCGCGTTCCCTATCCTTCCTTTCCGCGATCCCCACCTTCGATCTCCCAGGCCAAAGCGACCAACAACTATTATCGGCACTTGACGATCTAGCAACGCTAGACTAAATAAACTAGCGATGCTAGATTATCTTTGAACGATAGGATTATCGTCATGCATTGGCTTCCGCTCGGGGTAGCGCTGCTCCTGGCCCTCGCGATCATCGGGGTCGGCACCCTCTATCTCCTAAGCCCCATGACAGCGACACGCAGTTTCGGCCTGCCGCTCCCTCAAGACGGCGCCAACATCGCCTGGTGGCTTCGGCTCAAAGGTGTTCGTGACATCGCATCGGGATTGATCCTGCTGGCGTTCATGGCGTGGGGCATTCCCCGCGGAATCGGCATCGTCCTGCTTGTTGAAGCCATCATCCCCGTCGGCGATATGCTGCTGGTGCTTGCAGCCAAGGGCTCAGCGCGCAGCGCTTTGGGCATTCACGGCCTCACGGCGGTGGTCATGATTTTGGCGGCTATCTCCATGATGATGGATGTGGCCTGAGATGATCCATGTTGCTTCGACCTGCTTGCTCGTTGCCGCACTCTTTGGCGCAGGCCTCACCAACGCAATCGGCACGTCCGCGACGCAAGACAGTTTCGCGCGATGGGGTTATCCGCGCTGGTGGAGCAGCCTCACCGGTGGACTGGAGATTGTCAGCGCCGCTCTGATTGCGGTCCCCGCCAGCCGTATCGTGGGCTTGGCCCTAGGCGCGGCCATCATCCTGGCTGCGGTCTTGACCATCCTGCGCCATCGCGAATTTTCCCACCTTGTCCCGCTTGGTGTCTTTGCCGCCTTGATTGCGCTTGCAGCAACCTGGTCTTGAGCACCAGCGTTGCCAAACAGCATTCATGCCCGCTGACGCAAGCCGGCCTGGCGTTCGCTAACGGCGTCAGTAGAACTTGTGGAAATGATGGACCGGGCCGTGGCCGTGTCCGACGCTGAAGCGGTCGGCAGAAGCAATCGCCGCGCTGATCCAGCTCTTGGCATGGCGCACGGCCATCTCGAGATCCTCGCCCTTGGCGAGACCCGCCGCAACCGCCGAGGACAGCGAGCAACCGGTGCCATGGGTGTTGCGGGTCGCGACGCGTTGTGCGGCAAGCGCGATGGTGGCGTCGGCACTGACGAGATAGTCGATGCTCTCTGCGCCTTCGCCGTGCCCGCCCTTGATCAGGACCGCACGGCAGCCGAGCCCAAGCAGACGACGCCCCTGGCTTTCGATCTCTGTCTCGCTTCGCGCAATCGGCTCGTCGAGCAGCGCGGCCGCCTCCGGCAGGTTGGGCGTGATCACTGACGCCAGCCGCATCAGTTTCGTGCGCAAGGCTTCGACCGCCTCCGCAGCGAGCAAGCGATCTCCCGAGGTAGCGACCATCACGGGATCGAGCACGATATGGCGGGGCTTCCAGCGCGACAGCGCAGACGCGATCGCATCGATGCTGGCGGCCTGTGCCACCATGCCGATCTTCACCACGCTCACGTCGAGATCGGAAAACACCGCATCGATCTGCGCGGTGACGAAATCGGCAGGCACCGCGTGAATGCCGGTGACGCCTCTGGTGTTCTGCGCCGTCAATGCCGTGATCGCGGACGCGCCGAAAACACCAAGCGCGGCAAAGGTCTTCAGGTCGGCCTGAATGCCGGCGCCGCCGCTCGAATCCGAGCCAGCGATGGTGAGCGCCACGGGCGTCGTCATCACGGGATACGCTTGCTTGAGGAAAACACGGCCATGATCCGTCCCCACATGATCGTCCAGACACGGCCCGTCCTAGCGCGCCGGCGCAGCCCCAGCAAGTCGGCGAATCAGGCAGAACCAGAGACGTGCAGCCTTGTCGTCCCGGAAGCGTGCACATTCCCGAGAATATGACCTGGGCATCACCCGGCCTTGGCGCGCCTCACCAAATCGGTGAAACGTGTGTTGGGTTTGTCCAGCGACGCCAAATTGTAGGTTCCCCCGGCCTGCAACCTCTCGGGAAGAAATCATGTGGGCCTATTTTGAACGCATCCTCGATTCCTCGATGTTCTCACCGCACGGCATCTGCCTGCTGTGGGAGCCCGAGCTGATCTGGCTCCATGTCGTCTCCGACGCCTGCATTGCAGCGGCGTATTTCTCGATCCCGTTTGCGCTCACGATCCTCGTCACCAAGCGGCGTGACCTCCAGTTCGGCTGGGTATTCTGGGCCTTCGCGATCTTCATCATGGCCTGCGGCCTCACGCATGTGCTCTCGATCTACACGCTCTGGGTGCCGATCTACGGCATCGAGGGCCTGGTCAAGGCTGCGACCGCATTGGCGTCGATCTTCACGGCGGCTGCGCTCTGGCCTTTGCTGCCGAAGATCCTGACGATCCCCTCTCCGTTCGAGCTGCAAAAGGTCCAGGCCGCGCTCGAGGAAGAAGAGATCAAGAGCCGCGACGCGACGCAGCTGCTCAAGCAGGTGGGAGAGGCCCAGCGCGCGATGCGCGAGAGCGTGGCGCGTCTGACCGCTGTCGTCGAGACTGCCGTCGACGGCGTCATCCTGTTCGATGCGCAAAACCGCATCCTGCTGTTCAACCCTGCCTGCGAGCGGCTGTTCGGCTATCAGGCGAGAGAGGTCATGAACCGGAATGTCAGGGTGTTGATCCCCGACGAGGCCGACACCGCATGCGGCAGCGACACAAAGGATTTTGCGACCGGCGGCGAGACGATCGGCCTGCGCAAGGATGGATCGACCTTTCCCATGGACCTGTCGGTAGGTCAGGCCATGCAGGACGGCGAGCTGATCTTCGTCGGCATCATCCACGATTTGACCGCGCGCAAGCTGACCGAGCAGCAGCTCCAGCAGGCGCAGAAGATGGAGACGGTCGGTCAGCTCTCCGGCGGCATCGCGCACGACTTCAACAATCTGCTCACGGTCATCATCGGCAATGCCGAGCATCTCAGCGAGCAGCTCAAGGCGCGTCCGGATTTGCGCCAGTTCGCCGACGACATCTGCCAGTCCGGCGAGCGCGGCGCGGAGCTGACGCAGCGGCTGCTGGCCTTCAGCCGCCGCCAGCTGCTGCGGCCACAGACGATCGATTGCCGCGAGCTTATCTTGTCCATGCTCAAGCTGTTTAAGCGCACTTTGCGCGAGAACATCGAGATCAGCACGTCCTTCGGGCCCGGCACGATCCAGGCCTTTGCCGATCGCTCCCAGCTCGAATCCGCCGTGCTGAACCTCGCGCTGAATGCGCAGGATGCCATGCCCTCAGGCGGACATCTGACGCTAAGCACGGAGCTCGCCGCGATCGACGAGGACTATCGCGCGCTGCACCCGGAAGTCGCATCCGGCGCCTATACGCTGATTTCCATCACCGACGACGGTGAAGGCATGACGCCCGAGGTGATCGAACACGCCTTCGAGCCGTTCTTCACCACCAAGGACGTCGGCAAGGGGTCCGGCCTCGGGCTGAGCATGGTCTATGGCTTCGCCAAGCAATCCGACGGACATGTCTCGATCTATAGCGAGCAGGGCTTGGGCACGACGGTCCGGATCTACCTGCCGCGCGCGGGCGGCGGACCTACGCTTGCCGACGTGCCGGAGAGCGAAGGGGCCGCGCCGCGCGGCCATGAGACCATCCTGATCGCGGAAGACGATCCGTTCGTGCGCTCCGCGGTGATCCTCCGGGTGGAAGCACTCGGCTATCGCGTCGTCGCCGCCGTCAACGGCAAGGAGGCCCTGCAGCGGCTGCGCGCCGACCCCACTATCGACATGCTGTTCACCGACATCGTCATGCCCGGCGGCATGAGCGGCTGGGAGCTCGCCGATCAGGCCCGGCGTATCAGGCCCGACCTGCCAGTGCTGTTCACCTCGGGCTATGCACTGGAAACCCTGGTCGAGCAGGGTCGCGCACATGCGCAAGCGGTCGTCCTGACCAAGCCCTATCGCAAGGCCGAGCTCGCCCAGCGGCTCAGGGACGCATTCGCGGCGGCGACAGTGGCCTCCTAGGGCGCCGGACCGCATCTGGCGGCCGGCCGGCCCGCTTGCTAAATTCGGCCGGCTTTGGCCTAGTGGCCGGAAGAATATGCCTTCGGAGTGACTGCAATGGTTCCTTTCTTCGTCCAGATCAAATGCAAGCTCGGCCAGTCCTATACGGTCGCCAACGCGCTTGCCGAAGCCGAGATCGCCTCCGAAATTTATTCCACGGCCGGCCATTACGATTTGCTGGTGAAGTTCTATGTCGACAACGACACCGACATCGGCCACTTCATCAACGAGAAGGTGCAGGTGCTGCCGGGCATCCAGGACACCCTCACCATCATCACCTTCAAGGCGTTTGGCGCCAAATAGCCGGGCGCGTTCAGCCGCCGCTTTCCTTACGCTTGGGCGGCGTTGGGCCGTCCACCGGCGGCAGCGACTTCAAATAGGTCGCCATCGCGGCACGATCTTCTGGCTTGAGCTGCGCGAGGTTCTTGATCACTGGCCGCATCGAGCCCGATGCGCTGTCGCCTTCGGGCATGTCGCCGGTCTCCAGAAAATCGGCGATATCTTTCTCACTCCAGCTGCCCAACCCCTTCTGCGTGATGTTCGGCACCCAGCCCTCACCTTCGGGATTGGGGCCGCCGGCGAAGCGTTGCGAAGTGACGACGCCACCGAGAACATTGCGCGGGCTGTGACACTCGGCGCAATGGCCGAAGCCGTTCACGAGATAGGCGCCGCGATTCCACTCTGCCGAATGCATCGCCGCCGGCACGAACGGCTTGGCATCCATGAACAGCAATTTCCAGATGCCGACGTTGCGGCGGATGTTGAAGGGAAACGGCAGATCATGGTCGCGCACGCGGCCTGCGACCTTCGGCAGCGTCTTCAGATACGCAAAGAGATCGCGGACGTCCTCAACCTTTGCAAGATGGTAAGACGTGTAGGGAAACGCCGGGAAATAGTGCGTGCCCTCGGGCGAGATGCCGCGCATCACCGCGTTGACGAAATCGGCCTCGCTCCAGCGGCCGATGCCGTCGGTCGGATCAGGCGAAATGTTCGGGGCATAGAACGTGCCGAAGGGTGAACCGAGCGCCAGGCCGCCGCCGAGTCGCAAGCGGTCCGGCTGATTGGGCACGGCATGGCAGGACGAGCAGCCGCCAACGTTGAACAGCTCCTGCCCATTGGCGAGATCGGGCCCCCGCGTCGGCGCCGGCAAGGCCAATGCCCTCGGCGCGCTCAACCACCAGTAAACGGCAACAGCTGCGACGGCGGCGATCAGAATGACATAAATTGTTCGTCGCAGCATGAAGGATCCCATCGAGCCCGAGCGAATTTACGGATCATCCCGCGGCCGCTCCAGCCACAAATAATTTAGATGGTTTGATCGGAATCCGGGAATAAAGTCCAAACCGCACTGTTTGCAAGTTGACAGCAATCAGTCGTCAACAGGGAGAAACCCATGAACAAAGCCCTTTTTGTCACGCTGGCGCTCGGAGCCGCCGTCGCATTCGCAGGCTCCGCCAGCGCGGAGAAAATGAAGGCCACGCTGGACGCCAAGTCCGAAGTCCCCGCCAATGCCAGCACCGGCACCGGCACCGCCGATATCGACTATGACGCCGCCACCAAGAAGCTCTCCTGGAAGTTGACCTATTCCGGCCTCTCCGGTCCCGCGACCGCCGCCCATTTCCACGGCCCCGCCGAGGCCGGCAAGAACGCCGGCGTGATGGTGCCGATCCCCGGCGCCGCCAACAGCCCGGTCGAAGGTTCGGCCACGCTGACCGACGCGCAGGCCTCCGATCTCATGGCCGGCAAACTCTATGTCAACATTCACACCGCGGCGAACCCGGGCGGTGAGATCCGCGGCCAGGTGACGAAGTAGGTTTCGACCAAGTAAGTTTCACTGCGATTTTGACGCGAAGGCCGGGCGCGAGCGTCCGGCCTTTTCGATTTCAGAGCGCACTCACACCGCACTCAAGGCATGCTCGAGATCCGCGATCAGATCGGACGGATTTTCGATGCCGATCGACAGCCGGATCGTGCAATCGAGCACGCCGATCTTGCGGCGGATGTCGGCCGGAACGCCGGAATGGGTCATCGTCGCCGGCAGGCTTGCCAGCGACTCCGTTCCGCCAAGGCTGACCGCGAGCTTGAAGATCTGCAGGCCGTTGAGGAATTTCTCCGCCGCCGCTTGCCCACCGACGATATCGAACGAGAACGTCGATCCGGCACCGAGACATTGCCGCGCGAACACGCGTCCGGCCGGTGAGCTCTCTTCGTGATGGCCGAGATAGTGGACCTTGGCCACCTTGGCATGGTCGCGCAGATAATCCGCCACGAGCCGCGCATTGCTGTTGGCCTTCTCCATGCGCAGGCTCAAGGTCTCCAGCGAACGGTTGATCATCCAGCAGGAATGCGGATCGAGCTGGGTGCCGATGGCGCCGCGCAGCGCCTTGACGCCCTTCATCATCGCCTTGGTGCCGAGCGCAGCACCGGCGATCAGATCGGAGTGACCGCCGACATATTTGGTCAGCGAGTACAGCGAGATATCAGCGCCATGCTCGATTGGCCGCTGAAACACCGGTCCGAGCAGCGTGTTGTCGCAGGCGATGATCGGCGTGTGTCCCTGGGCCTTTCCGATCGCATCCGCGACACGGCGCATCAGCGCGACATCGACGAGGCCGTTGGTCGGGTTGGCCGGGGTCTCGATCAGGATCATCGCCACCCGGCCCTTGCGCATCGCCTCTTCCGCGGCCTGATTGACCGCGGCCTCATCGACGCCATCGGCGAAGCCGACCGCGCCGATCGAGAACCGCGACAGCGTGTTCGTCAGCAGCGTCTCGGTGCCACCATAGAGCGGCTGCGAATGGAGAATGACGTCGCCGGGACGAACGAACGCCAAAATCGTCGTCGAGATCGCCGCCATGCCGGATGAAAACAGCGCGCAGCTCTCGGTGCGCTCATAGACCGCGAGCCTGTCCTCGACGATCTCGCTGTTGGGATGATTGAAGCGCGAATAGACGAGGCCTGCGCCCATGCCCTCCGGCGGCTCGCGCCGGCCCGCGACAAAATCAAAGAAATCCTGCCCGTCCTCGGCTGTCTTGAACACGAAGGTCGAGGTCAGGAACACCGGCGGCTTGATGGCGCCTTCCGAGAGTTGCGGATCATAGCCATAGGTCAGCATCAGCGTTTCCGGATGCAGCATATGGTTGCCGATATGGGTTTTCGACGGGAACGGTTTTGCCATGGCCTGTCTCGCTGTTAGCTGCGATCGCCGCCGTGCGTCGGAACTCGGGACAGCGTGAGGCATCAACGCAGCGGCAGCGCCAGCAAATATAATCGTTCTGGCGGTGATCCGTCAGGGCGTGAGAACAGATTTTGCGGCATTCATCGCTGTCATTCCCCGCGAAAGCGGAGAATCCAGTATCCAAGAGACGTCAACGCTTCACACGACTGCCGCGGCGTACTGGATCGCCCGGTCAAGCCGGGCGATGACACCGAGCCTGTGGAAAGGCTCGCAACAGCTACTTCAGCTTCAGCCGGTAAGTCTCGTGGCAATCGTTGCAGCGGTCATTGATCGAGGTGTAGGCCGTCTTGAGGCTCGCCACATCGGTGATCTTGCCCTTGACCTCGGCGATCGCTTTCTGCACCGGCGGGATCTTGGATTCGAAATCGGCCTTCTGCTGCCAGACCTTGGGCGACGAGCCGTAGGTCGCGTTCACCACATCCTGCTTGGGATTGGTCTCGAACGTCTTTGCGATCTTGGCGACGTCGGCCTCGAGGGTCGTCAGCGCCTCGTCGACAGCCTTCTGGTTGTAGGGAATGTCGCCCTTCGTCATCTTCAGGATGACGCCGTAGAGACTCTTGGCCTGCGAGCGCATCAGATTGTCCTGCTGGACGGCAATCTCCTGCTGCGCCATCACGGCGCCCGCACCCAAAAGCAGGGTGCCCGCGACAATCAACGTACGTTTCATCGGCTTTTTACTCCGG
>JAEWHT010000050.1 GCA_023387695.1 Pseudomonadota bacterium
CGCTATCGCCGAGCCGATTGATCATCGCCTCCGCGGCGTCAACGCTGGGCAAGTCGAGCGCAACGATCAGGCGGTCTTTCGGGGCGATTTCGGCTGGCGTCATGTCACCTCACATCATGCGTTGGGAAATATCGATCAACTGCCGCACCATCTCCTTCAGCCCGTCGCTATCGGCCTGGCTCTTGAGCCTGTCCATATCGTCATAGGCCTGGTCGGCAAAGGCGAGCGTGAGCTGGCTGGCGATCACATTGGCGTGGCACGACGTCAAAATCAGACGCAACGCCTGCAGCGCGCGCGCCGCTCCGAGCCGGCTTTGCGAAGCACCGGCGAGCGCGAAGGCACGATTGCGGAAGACGTCGCCGCGCGCCTCGTGCGGATCCTGCACGCGACTGACCCAGTCGATCGCGTTCTTCAGCAGCGGCGGCACCGAGGCGTTGTATTCGGGCGAGACGATCAACACGCCATGATGCGTGCCGATCATGCGCTTGAGATTGATGGCATGCTTGGGCACGCCGGATTTGGCCTGGAGATCGCCGTCGTAGATCGGCAGCGGAAAATCGGCGAGCGAGATGCGGGTGACGTCGACGCCGGCCTGGGCAAATTCATAAGCAGCGACAGCGGCCAGCTTCGCGTTGTGCGAGCCGGTGCGGAGCGAGCCGGGAATGACCAGGATTTTCGGGGCTGACATCCTCTTCCATACATTCGGCGAAACGAGCCCGCCGCGCATGAGAGAAAGCCGGCGGAATTAGTCCTTGCGATACACCCAGACGCGGGCCGGCGGAAGGTTCATCCAGATCCGTTCCGAGGCCTCTGTGGACACGCCGGGCAGCGATTTCGGGATCGGCGGCACCACCGCATAGGTGAACTGGACGAAGGGCGCGCCGGGCGCGAGCGCCAGGAAGGCGTCGCGAATGAGCCGCAGCCGCGTCAGCATCGGTTTTGTCACAAGCGGCAGGCCGGAAACGACGGCGGATGCCGGTGCGCTCAGTACGTTCCAGAGCGTGTCGCGCAGACGATAGGCATCACCCTGCACCACGGTCGCCTGCGGAAAGCGATCACGAAGCAGGGCGCAGAAGCCGGGATCGTATTCGACGAGGACGAGACGCTTCGGATCGACGCCGCGCTCGACCAGCGCCGAGGTGATGGCACCCGTGCCGGGTCCGAGCTCGACCACCGGAGCATCCGAATCGACATCGACGTAATGCGCCATGGTCCGCGCGAGCAGCTTGCCCGACGGCATCACCGCGCCCATGTGGAGGGGCTTTTCGATCCACGATCTGAGGAAGCGCACCTCGTCGTCAAGACGGGGCTTCTTCAACGCACGCGCGGACGACGGCAATGGCATGTCTGGACCGGACGGGACGAGACCGCGTGACCGCGGCGTGTCAGAAAATGGTCATAAAGACGTATAGGCCGAATTCGATACGGTCAAGCCGCGTCAGTTCGCCCGATTACCGAAGAAATCCTTGACCTTGGCGAAGAAACCCTCGGATTCCGGCTGGGTGTTGCCGGAGGAGAGCTTTTCGAACTCGGCCAGCAATTCCTGCTGCTTCTTGGTGAGGTTCTGCGGGGTCTCGACCACGACCTGGACGTACATGTCGCCCATCTGCCGTGAGCGCAGCACCGGCATACCCTTTGATGCGATGCGGAAGCGGCGGGCCGACTGGGTTCCGGCGGGGACCTTCACCTTGGCCTTGCTCTTGTCGATGGTCGGCACTTCGAATTCGCCGCCGAGCGCAGCTGTGACCATCGAGATCGGCACGCGGCAATGCAGGTCGGCGCCGTCGCGCTGGAAGAACTCGTGCTGGGCCAGCGACAGGAAGATGTAGAGGTCGCCGGGCGGACCGCCACGGACGCCGGCCTCGCCTTCGCCGGCGAGCCTGATCCTGGTGCCGTCCTCGACGCCCTGCGGAATGTTGACCGACAGCGTTCGCTCGCGGGTGACGCGGCCCTGGCCCGAGCAGGACGGGCAGGCATCCTCGATCATCTGGCCGCGGCCCTGACAGCCGGGGCAGGTGCGCTCAAGGGTGAAGAAGCCCTGCGACTGCCGCACGCGGCCGGCGCCGCCGCAACTCGAGCAGGTCTTCGGCTTGGTGCCGGCCTTGGCGCCGATGCCCGAGCAGGCCTCGCAGGTGACCGAGACCGGAATCTCGATCTGCGCGGTCTTGCCGCCAAAAGCTTCCTCGAGGGTGATTTCCATGTTGTAGCGCAGGTCCGCGCCACGCTCGCGACCACCGCGGCCGCGCTGTCCGGCCATGCCGAACAGGTCTTCGAAAATGTCGGAGAAAGAGGAGGCGAAGCCCGCGCCGAAACCGGCACCACCGCCGCCGGGACCACCTTGCTCGAACGCAGCGTGGCCGAAACGGTCATAGGCCGCGCGCTTGTCCTTGTCCTTCAGGACCTCGTAGGCCTCGTTGATTTCCTTGAACTTGACCTCGCTGGTGTCATCCCCGGGATTGCGGTCGGGGTGAAACTTCATCGCCAGCTTGCGGAAAGACGATTTCAGGACGGAATCGTCGGCAGAGCGTTCGACTTCGAGGGTTTCGTAATAGCAGCGCTTGGTGGACGTGGACATGTGGGACTCTGTCTATCCAATCGCGATTCAAGTCGGGGCGAAACAACGTCGCCACGCGACGATATAGGCAGCCTTCCGCGTCATGGCAGCGGGCTGCATGGCAGCGTTGAGCATAGCGTCTGGGAATTGATTGATCGTAACGGAGCGGGCCGTAACAGATCCCTGGCCCGTCGAGCCCGACACGAAAGCCTCCCCCTGGAAGGGGGAGGCCTTGAGAGCGTGTGGGGTCCAAGCCGTCCGCATCATACCCTCTGGGGGCTTATGCGGACTTCTTGTTGTTCTTGTCGTCGTCGACTTCGGTGAACTCCGCGTCGACGACGTCGTCCTTGGCCGCATCCTTCTTGGCGTCGGCCTCGGCCTGCTGCGCGTACATGGCCTCGCCGAGCTTCATCGAAGCCTGGGCCAGCGTATTCGTCTTGGCCTTGATCGCCTCGGCATCGGTACCCTTCAGCGCTTCCTTGAGGTCGCTGACGGCGTCCTCAATGGCGCGGCGCTCGGTCTCACCGACCTTCGAACCGTGCTCGGCCAGTGCCTTCTCGGTGGAATGCACCAGCGCGTCGGCGTGGTTCTTGGCGTCGACCGCCTCGCGGCGCTGCTTGTCGGCTGCAGCGTTCGCTTCGGCGTCCTTGACCATCTTGTCGATGTCGGCTTCCGACAGACCGCCCGAGGCCTGGATCCGGATCTGCTGTTCCTTCGCAGTCGCCTTGTCCTTGGCCGAGACGTTGACGATGCCGTTGGCGTCGATGTCGAAGGTCACCTCGATCTGCGGCATGCCGCGCGGAGCCGGCGGAATACCCATCAGGTCGAACTGGCCGAGCATCTTGTTGTCGGCCGCCATTTCACGCTCGCCCTGGAAGACGCGGATGGTGACCGCGTTCTGGTTATCCTCGGC
>JAEWHT010000056.1 GCA_023387695.1 Pseudomonadota bacterium
GCTCACGCTCGAGCATTATCCGGGCATGGCCGAAGAAGAAATCAAGCGCCATGTCGACGATGCCTTGTCGCGCTGGCCGCTGAACGGCGCCACGGTCATCCATCGCGTCGGGCGGTTCATGCCCGGCCAGAACATCGTGCTGGTCCTCACGGCGTCACAACATCGCCGGGCGGCATTCGAGGCCGCCGAGTTTCTGATGGACTATCTCAAGACCAGCGCACCGTTCTGGAAGAAGGAAGAGAGCGCCACCGGCACCGGCTGGGTCGAAGCCCATGTCCGTGACGACGAGGCCGCTGCACGCTGGACCAAATCCTGATGGCAAAAGCTTCGAAAAAGACCGTGCGCGACCGCGCCGCGCCGAAACTCGCGAAGGTCGGTGCCGGCGAGCTCGTCTCGCTGCTCGATTTCCTTCGCTATGCGGTCAGCCGCTTCGTTGAAGCGAGACTCGCTTTTGCCCACGGCACGACCGATCCGGTCGCCGAAGCGGCCTTCCTGATCGGCGAGGCCCTGCATCTCAGTCCCGATCAGTTCGAGGGTTTTGCGCACGCCCGCGTCACGGCTGCGGAAGGCAAGACCATCCTCAATCTCATCCATCAACGCGTCACGACGCGCAAACCAGCCGCCTATCTCGTCAACAAGGTATACATGCGCGGTTTGCCGTTCTATGTCGACGAACGCGTCATCGTTCCGCGCTCCTTTATTGGCGAGCTGCTGGATTCTCATTTCGGCGGCGACGGCGAGGCGGGTTCGCTGATCGACGACCCCGATTCGGTCGAGCGCGTGCTCGATCTCTGCACGGGGTCGGGATGCCTCGCGATCCTCGCCGCATATCATTTCCCGAACGCCGTGGTCGATGCGGTCGACGTCTCCAAAGGCGCCCTTGAAGTCGCTGCGCGCAATGTCAGGGAGCACGGGCTCGATGAGCGGATCACGCTCCATCGCGGTGATCTGTTCGCGCCGCTTGGCGACAGCAAATACGATCTGATCATCACCAACCCACCTTACGTCGACGCCGAAGGGATGGCGGCGCTGCCGCCGGAATGCCGGGCCGAACCGAAGCTCGCCTTCGACGGCGGCCTCGACGGTCTTGATGTGGTGCGCCGCATCCTGCACGAAGCACCCAACCATCTCGCGCCCGACGGCGGCCTCATCTGCGAGATCGGCCGCGGCCGCGAGCTGGTCGACGAAGCCTTTCCGGAACTGCCGCTGCTCTGGCTCGACACGGAAGACTCCGAGGGTGAGGTATTCTGGATCGCGGCCGCCGATCTCTGCTGATTCATCACGGCAATTGCGCAACCGCGGAACAAGTCAAATTCCGCCACGTTCATCCCCCGACGAATTTTCTCGCTCTCGGAGGATGTCCGCATGCTCGCGCCATCGGGCGAATTGCTGCGCGCCGGCATGGCGCTGAAGCTCAACCACCTCAAGCGCGCGGCGCAATCTTATCTGCGTGACCGCACCAGTCACGCCACGGGGCGCGTGACGACCTACGTCATCGCGGCTGGACTGTTTGCGGCCGCCGGGTTGTTCCTGATCGCGGCCTTTTTTGTCGGCCTGATCGCCCTGTATCGCTGGGTTGCCATCGCTTACGGACAATTCTGGGGCTTTGGCGCCGTCGCAGCCGTGCTGCTGGTGGTGGCGGCGGCCTGCGCCGGGGTGGCGGTGGCGCAGATGAATCGCCGGACCCGACCGATCGTACCTCTTGCCAGCCGCCTACGGGTGGCGATCGCCACGCCGCGGATTCCGCGCGGAACCATCAAGCAAGCGGTGAAGGAAGTCGCGACGACGATCCCCCTGGTGCCGCTCGCACCGGGCGAGCAAGGCAAGAAGAGCTGGCCGGTTCGCGGCAATCGTCCCGTGCAACTCGGCCTGATGCTGGCGGCCCTCACGCTGGTCGGCATCACCGCGGCGCGGCGGAGGAGCCCCGCCCACAGACAGGATGCATGATGCCGGTTCGACGCCCCGAGCAGCTCGATAGCTGGCTGCTTGTCGCTGCTACGGCCGTCTTCGTCCTCACTGCGGAACGTTACTTTCGCGAGGCCAGCCTCGCCGGGCCGAGGCCGCAGCATCTGCCGGGCACAAGCGGCGCACCTGCTGTGGCGCAGCCCGGCCGCGGCCGACGCTGGGACAGCCCGTTTGCGATCCCCTGGGTCGGCTGGAAGGATATCCTTCGGCGAACCTATCAGCGCATCGACGATGACCGCCTGCTTGCGACCGCGGGCGGCGTCGTGTTCTTCGGACTGCTTGCGATCTTTCCCGCGATCACCGCGCTGGTCTCGTCCTATGGACTGTTGGCCGATCCCTCGACCATCAGCGACAATCTCCAGACGCTTGCTGTGATGCTGCCCGCGGGCACGTTCCAGATCGTCGAGGATCAGGTCGCGCGCGTGGTGTCGAAGGGCAATACGGCGCTGGGCGCGACCTTCCTGTTCGGCCTCGTGCTCGCGATCTGGAGTGCCAATGCCGGGGTCAAGTCCATCTTCGACGCCCTCAACGTTGCCTATGAGGTGCGCGAGACGCGCGGCTTCGTCAGGTTGAACCTGATTTCACTGACGTTCACGGTCGGCGCCATTGCCGCATTGTTGCTGATGGTCGGGGCTGTGGTCGCCTTCCCGCTGGCGCTCGACCATCTCGGCATCGCGCCCGAGAGCAAGCTGATCGTCGCACTGGCGCGCTGGCCGCTGCTGCTCGTGATCCTGTTGATGGCGCTCGCCATCCTCTACCGCTTCGCACCCAGCCGCGAGGCGCCGCGCTGGCAGTGGCTGAGCATCGGCGCGGTGACCGCTGCCCTGCTCTGGATCGCCGGCTCCGCGTTGCTGTCCTGGTATCTCTCGGCCTTCGCCAATTACAGCGCGACTTACGGCTCGCTTGGCGCTGCGATCGGCCTGATGATGTGGATGTGGCTGTCCGCCATAGTGGTCATGTTCGGGGCCGAGCTGAACTCGGAAATCGAGCGGCAGAGCCTGCGGGATACGGCGGACGCGCTGCGGTAAGGTCCCCCGTGGCGAGCACAACCTCAAATGCTTTCTCGAGGCTGGCCTGATTTGCGCCTGACAGCGGCCGCTATCCCCTCGAATCAACAATGATGTTAAGGTCATGCATGCTTGGGGAGCATGAGGCGCAACGGGTACGAATTGCGGCCCGTGTTTTCCCGGGTGAGGCAGTCAGCTCTTGAGGCATAACGCGCGGCATGATTCGTATTTCGACGATCTTCATCGCCTTCTGCATGGTTCTGGTCGCGGCCTCGCTTGGGCTCGTGCTGTATTCGGTCGCCGGAATCAGCGGAACCGAATCCGCGATCGTGGCGCTGACCGCGCTGACCTTCCTGATCCTCTACAACGCAGTCTCGATGCGGCTACGCGACCGCAGCGACGTCGGCGGCCAGATCGCCGACCTGTCGCGCGGCACCGCTGACCTCGCACGCCAAGTGGCCGAGTTCGGCCGCCGGCTCGCTGCCATCGAGGGCCGGATCGCCTCGTCCAACTCGACCAATTCCGATCGTGTCCAGTCGGTGGTCGGCGAGATCAACGAGCTCGGCGGTCTGGTCAGGCAGCTTGCCGCCACGGTGTCGACCCATGAGGACCTGTTGGCCGGAAGCGCACCGGTGCCGGCGCCGGCCCCCGCTCCGACAGCCAAGCTGGAGCCGGAAGCCCCGATCGACCTGATTGCGCCCTTCGAGGAGCGACAGGCTGCCCCTCCCCCGCTTCCTGCAGCGCCACCGCGGCCAGCGCCCACGGCTGCACCCGCGCCTGCCGTCAAGACCCAAACCGCCAATGCCGTTCAGGCCGTCAACGGCCGCAACCAGACCCAGATGCTGGCGACGCTGCGCAGCGCCATCGACGAGAACCGTATCGACATCTTCCTGCAGCCGATGGTGACCTTGCCGCAGCGCAAGGTCCGCTTCTACGAAGCCGTGACCCGGGTGCGCGACGAACGCGATCAGCTGATTGCCGCGGAAGAGTTCATCAGCATCGCCGAAGCCTCCGGCCTGATCGGCCGCATCGACAACATGGTGATGCTGCGCTGTGTCCAGGTGCTGCGCCGCCTGATGGTGCGCAACAAGGATGTCGGAGTGTTCTGCAACGTCGCGGCCTCGACACTCGGCAATTCCACCACGTTCGCGCAATGCCTCGACTTCCTCGAAGCCAACCGGGCGCTGGCGCCGGCGCTGGTGCTGGAGTTCAAGCAAGCGACCTTCCGCGGCCTTGGCCCCGCCGAAACCGAGAATCTCGCGGCGCTCGCGCAGCGCGGTTTCCGCTTCTCGATCGACCATGTCACGGACTTGCGGATCGAGCCGCGCGAGCTCGCCGACCGCGGCGTGCGCTTCATCAAGGTGCCGGCGTCGCTCCTGCTCGACCCGAAGCAGGCGTCGACCTCGGACATTCATCCTTCCGACCTGTCCGACCTGCTTGGCCGCTTCGGCATCGATTTGATCGCCGAGCGGATCGAAGGCGAGCGCGCGGTGGTCGATTTGCTCGACTATGACGTGCGGTTCGGCCAGGGCTTCCTGTTCGCCCCGCCGCGGCCATTGCGGCCCGATGGGCCATCTGCTACCGGCGGAGCCGCGCCGAACCAGGCGCAAGACATTCAGGGATCCAATGGTTCCGGTACACCCAGCCCAAGTCCAGCGTCGAGCGCAACGTCACCTGCGACGCCTGCCGCTCCGTCACAGCGCGTCACCGGCAACGCGGCGCTCGCGCGCCGCATCTGAGCGGCCGAGCGCATCATGACCACGCTACATTTTGCCCAAAGCCTGCGCGAGCTCGTGGCCGGTGTCGATGTCGTGCTCAGCGACATCTGGGGCGTCGTCCATAACGGGTTGGAATCCTTCCCCGAGGCCTGCGAGGCACTGCACACCTATCGCAGCCACGGCGGTACGGTGATCCTGATCACCAACGCGCCGCGTCCTGCCGACTCCGTGCAGCGACAGCTCCGCAAGCTCGGCGTCGCCGATGAAACCTATGACGCGATCGTCTCGTCGGGCGATTTGACGCGGCTTTATGTCGCCGAGCATCCCGGACGCAAGATGTTCTGGCTCGGCCCCGAGCGCGACAATTCGATCTATCGCGGCCTCGACGCGACCACCGCGCCGCTGGAAGAAGCCGACTACATCGTCTGCACCGGCCTCTATGACGACGAGACCGAAACCGCAGAAGATTATCGCGGCATGATGTTGAAGGCGCGCGAGCGCAAGCTGACGCTGGTCTGCGCCAACCCCGACATCGTGGTCGAGCGCGGCGACCGGCTGATCTATTGCGCCGGCGCGATTGCGGAGCTGTATCGCGAGCTCGGCGGCGAAGTGATCTTCTACGGCAAGCCGCACCGGCCGATCTACGAGCGCGCGATGGCGCTCGCCGGTGAACGCCAGGGCCACCCGATCGACCGGAAAAAGGTGCTGGCGATCGGCGATTCCGTCCGTACCGACCTGACCGGCGCGCGCGAATTCGGGATCGACTGCCTGTTCGTCACCCGCGGCATTCATGCCGAGGAGTTCGAGGGCCTCGACCAGCTCGACCCGAAATCGGTGACGGAATTGTTCGGCCACCCGCCGAAAGCGCTGATGCGCGAACTGAAGTGGTAGGCTCCGTCGTTCCAGAGGAACGACGATAAATGCAGAAAGCCCGGGACGAGCCCGGGCTTTCCAAATTCAGTCGATGGCCTGGACGCGCTTACGCGCTCGCCATGTCCGGGAAGACCGCTTCGATCTTGGTCTTCAGCGTCGCCGCGTTGAACGGCTTGACGATGTAGTTGTTCACGCCAGCCTTCTTGGCCGCGATCACGTTCTCGGTCTTCGATTCCGCCGTGATCATGATGAAAGGCGTGGTGGCGAGGTTGGGATCTGCGCGCACTTCGCGCAGCAGGTCGTAACCCGTCATCGGCTCCATGTTCCAGTCGGAGATCACGAGCCCGTACTTCTTGCCGCGCATCTTGTTCAGCGCCGCCGAACCGTCGCTGGCATCATCGATATTATCGAAGCCAAGCTGCTTCAGCAGATTCCGGATGATACGGATCATGGTGCTGTAGTCATCCACCACCAGAACCGGCATCGACAAATCAACCGCCATCTCGACTCCCCCACGCAAACACAGGAATATTCAAAATCGGAGCTGACAGGCCGGAGCCCTCAGTTCCATCTCCCAAGCACTAGCACCAAGGCGTTAAACAGCGCGTTAATTGGGGCGACCGGCGAACAGGCGAAATCGTCGCCCTTTCGACCATACCCGCCGGCTTGACTTCATCGGCCGGGTCACGCCACGGTCCCGACCGGTCCCGCCGGCTCGAGAATTCCCCTGATGGCCCCGCAATTTACCGTTATCCGCGACACCACGCCGGATTCTGCCATCCTGAAGGGGGCCGTGGTCGCCATGGGCAATTTCGACGGGGTCCATCTCGGCCACCGGGCCGTGATTGCCGCAGCCCTGGAAATGGGCCGGGCGCATGGCCGGCCTGCGCTGGCGCTGACCTTCGAGCCGCATCCGCGCCGGTTTTTCAGCCCGAACACCCCGCAATTCCGCCTGACGGACGAGCGGGCCAAGCTACGGCTGCTGGCCGGGACCGGGCTCGCCGGCGCGGTGGTCATGACCTTCGACAAGGCGCGCGCCGGCACCAGCGCGCAAGACTTCATTCACCATGACCTGATCGAGCGCCTCGGCGTCAGCGGAATTGCCGTCGGTTACGACTTCCATTTCGGCAAGGGCCGGGTCGGCTCGCCGAGCCTGCTGGTGAACGAGGCGCCCCGGCTCGGCATCGAGGTCGACGTGCAGCCGCATGTCGATATCGACGAGCGGCCGGTCTCCTCCAGCGCCATCCGGATCGCGCTCGCCGAAGGGCTCATCGACGAGGCCACCACCATGCTGAGCGCGCCCTGGTTCATCACCGGCGAAGTCATCCATGGCGAGAAGCGCGGCCGCGACCTCGGCTATCCCACCGCCAATATCCGGCTCGACGCCAATTGCGGTCTCAAGCACGGCATCTACGCGGTGCGGGTCGGTCGCGGTGCCGAACGCCTGAACGGGGTGGCGAGCTTCGGCCGCCGCCCAACCTTTGATAATGGCGCGCCGCTGCTCGAAATCTTCCTATTCGACTTCAAGGGCGACCTTTATGGGCAGGCACTGGACTGCGCCTTTGTCGGCTTCATCCGCGAGGAGCTCAAATTCGACGGTATCGACGCCCTGATCCGCCAGATGGACGACGATTCCGCCCGCGCCCGCGCCATGCTGGCGGCCGCCCCGGACGCGTTTCCGCGGCTCGGGACCGTCGACTAAGGGCGGAAAGCCCGCCCGCCGGACCTTTGCGCTTCCTTTGGCCCCCTGCTATGGAGAGCCCATGTTTGCGCGGCGCATCATAGGGATTAGCGGCCCGGCTTCCGCCTGAGCCTCAAGGCTCGGCGCAAGACCGGGATTTCGTCGTTCCACCCCGCGATTCCGCATCGCCATCCGTTTCCGCGCCATTTCCGAGCCAGTCAGCCCCATGTCCGAAAAGCCGCACAAGTCCGAAGCCAAAGACTATTCCAAGACCCTGTTCCTGCCGCAGACCGAATTCCCGATGCGCGCCGGCCTGCCACAGCGCGAGCCGGAGATCCTCAAGCGCTGGTACGAGATCGGACTCTACGAGAAGCTGCGCGACAGTGCGAAAGGCCGCGCCAAATTCGTGCTGCATGACGGCCCGCCCTACGCCAACGGCAACATCCATATCGGCACGGCGCTGAACAAGATCCTCAAGGATCTCGTCACCAAGAGCCAGCAGATGCTGGGCTTCGATTCCAACTACGTGCCTGGCTGGGACTGCCACGGCCTGCCGATCGAGTGGAAGGTCGAGGAGGAGAACTATCGCAAGAAGGGCAAGCAGAAGCCCGACTTCCGCGACAGTACCGCGATGGTAGCCTTTCGCCAGGAGTGCCGCGCCTACGCCACGCATTGGCTCAACGTGCAACGTGAGGAGTTCAAGCGTCTCGGCGTGATCGGCGACTGGGCCCACCCCTACGCCACCATGAACTATCCGGCCGAAGCCCAGATTGCGCGCGAGCTGATGAAGTTTGCCGCCAACGGCACGCTCTATCGTGGCTCCAAGCCCGTGATGTGGAGCGTGGTCGAGAAGACCGCGCTCGCCGAAGCCGAGGTCGAGTACGAGGACTACACGAGCGACATGGTCTGGGTGAAATTCCCGGTGACCTCGCCCGCGCATGGCGCACTCGCTTCCGCAAGCATCGTGATCTGGACCACCACGCCCTGGACGCTGCCCGGCAACCGCGCCATCTCGTTCTCGCCGAAGATCGCCTATGGCCTCTTTAAGGTGACGGACGCGCCCGCGGACAATTGGGCCAAGACTGGCGATCTCCTGATCCTCGCTGACGCGCTGGCCGCAGAAGTCTTCAAGCAGGCGCGCGTGACTGCCTACGAGAAAGTCCGCGACATCCCCGGCGACACCATGGACGCGATCGAATGCGCCCATCCGCTGAAAGGTCTCGCCGGCGGTTACGAATTCATCGTGCCGCTGTTGTCCGGCGACCACGTCACCGATGACACCGGCACCGGCTTCGTGCACACCGCGCCGAGCCACGGCCGCGAGGACTTCGACGTCTGGATGGCGAATACCCGCGAGCTCGATGCCCGCGGCATCAACAGCGCGATCCCCTACACCGTCGACGAGAACGGCGCCTATACCGACCAGGCGCCGGGCTTCACGGGCAAGCGCGTCATCAACGACAAGGGCGAGAAGGGCGACGCCAACGAGGCCGTGATCAAGGCGCTGATCGAGGGCGGCAAGCTGCTCGCGCGCGGCCGGCTCAAGCACCAATATCCGCATTCCTGGCGCTCGAAGAAGCCGGTGATCTTCCGCAACACGCCGCAATGGTTCATCGCGATGGACAAGGATATTGCCGGCGACGGCAAGACCAAGTCCGGCGACACGCTACGCGCCCGCGCGCTGCACGCGATCTCTGTGACGCAATGGGTGCCGCCGTCAGGTGAGAATCGCATCAACGGCATGATCGAGGCCCGCCCCGACTGGGTGATCTCGCGCCAGCGCGCCTGGGGCGTGCCGATCGCCGTGTTCGTCCGCGAGAAGGGCGACGGATCGGCCGAGATCCTCCAGGACGAGGCCGTCAACACCCGCATCGGCGACGCCTTCGCCAAGGAAGGCGCCGACGCCTGGTATGCGACGGGCGCGCGCGAGCGTTTCCTCGGATCGCGTGCCGGCGAGAATTGGCAGAAGGTCGACGATATTCTCGACGTCTGGTTCGATTCCGGCTCGACGCACGCCTTCGTGCTCGAAGACCCCGTGCAATTCCCCGGCCTTGCCGGCATCAAGCGCAAGGTCGACGGCGGCACCGACACCGTGATGTATCTCGAAGGTTCGGACCAGCATCGCGGCTGGTTCCACTCCTCGCTGCTGGAGAGCTGCGGCACACGCGGTCGCGCGCCCTACGACATCGTGCTGACCCACGGCTTCACCCAGGCCGAGGACGGCCGCAAGATGTCGAAGTCGCTCGGCAACACCATCGAGCCGCAGTCCGTCATCAAGGAATCCGGCGCCGACATCCTCAGGCTCTGGGTCGCGTCCTGCGACTACACCGACGATCAGCGCATCGGTCCCGAAATCCTGAAGAACACCGTCGAGACCTATCGCAAGCTGCGCAACACCGTGCGCTGGATGCTCGGCACGCTGCATCATTACAAGCCAGCTGAGGCGGTCGCGCCCGCAGAGATGCCCGAGCTCGAGCGACTGATGCTGCATGAGCTCGCGATCCGCGCCGAGCTGGTCCGCAAGGCCTATGAGACGTTCGACTACAAGAGCGTGGTCGCAACGCTGTCCGCCTTCATGAACAGCGAGCTCTCGGCGTTCTATTTCGACATCCGCAAGGACACGCTCTATTGCGATCCGCCGTCCTCGTCGACCCGCAAGGCGGCGCTGACCACGATCGACCTGCTGTGCAATTCGATCCTGAAATGGCTGGCGCCGGTTCTCAGCTTCACATCGGAAGAAGCCTGGCGGATGTACAGGCCGGATGCCGAAGCGTCGGTGCATTTGACGCTGTTCCCGGAAGGCCTCGAACAGCTCCGCGACGAAAAGCTCGCTGCGAAATGGGAAACCATCCGCAACGTCCGCCGCGTCGTCACAGGCGCGTTGGAGCTCGAACGCGCCGCCAAGAACATCGGCTCCTCGCTCGAGGCCTCGCCGGTGATCTACATCGCCGACCGCGAGATGCTGGCGACGCTGTTCGACACTGATCTCGCCGAGATCTGCATCACCTCAAACTATGAGGTGCGCGAGGGCGAGGCGCCGGCGTCTGCATTCCGTCTCGATGCCGTGGCCGGTGTCGCGGTCGTAGTGGAGAAGGCCGTCGGTACCAAATGCGCCCGCTCCTGGAAGATCTCGCCGACGGTTGGCGAAGACGCTGAATATCCCGACGTCACCCCGCGCGACGCGAAGGCGCTGCGCGAATGGAAGGCGTTGGGCTCGAGCGTCTGATCGAACGACATGAACCCGCTCCGCGCCGGCATCCTTGCGGCCCTGGTCACGCTGGTGGCCGACCAGGCCTCCAAGCTCTGGCTGCTGAACGGGTTCGACCTTGCCCGCCGCGGCGTCGTCAAGGTGACGCCGTTCTTCGATCTGGTGCTGGCCTGGAACATCGGGATCAGCTTCGGCTGGCTCCAGAACGACAGCCAGTCGGCACAGATCGCGCTGATGGCGGTAAAGGTCGTCGCAGTGATTGCGCTGGCGATCTGGATGGCGAGGTCGCACACCCGGCTGGCCACCGTCGCACTGGGGCTGATCATCGGCGGCGCCATCGGCAACGGTATCGACCGCCTAGCCTATGGCGCGGTGGTCGATTTTGCCCTGTTCCACATCGAAATCGCCGGAAATACCTATAATTGGTACGTCTTCAACCTGGCAGACGTGGCCATCGTTGCTGGGGTGGCGGGCCTATTGTATGACTCGTTCCTGGGGGTACCCGCCGTAAAAGCGCCCTGATCCCGGCCGATACGGGCCCAAGGCGGAACCTTGCTTGGCGAGGGGTGGTCGCGCGAGACGCGGCAAGGCTGCTGGCAGGATCAAGACTGCCACAATTTGGAACAGGTACAGGCATGCGCAGCTCGAAGACCAGCGGTTCGATGGGTCGAGACTCCCGGCAGGGACTTTGGCTCGCGCTGAAATTGTCAGCAGTCGCACTCGGCATCGGTCTCGTCATGTCGGCAGGTCCGGTTCGTGCCGGCGACGACGACGATGACGACGACATGACCTTCGAAGAGAAGCTCATCGACAATCTGATGACCGGCCTCGGCGGCAAGAACATGGAGCGAAAGGGCATCGAGTATCGCGAGCGTTCGCCGCTGGTGGTGCCGCCCAACCTCGACCTGCCGCCGCCCGCGAGCGCTGATGCCAAGAACGCTCCGAACTGGCCGAAGGATCCCGACGAGAAGCGTCGCCAGCAGGCGATCGCTCAACGGAAGAAGTCGGGCAACAAGGCGCAGGAATATATGAAAGATATTCAGCCGCTGTCGCCCGCCGAGTTGAACGCCCACAAGTCGGGGCCGCAGCAGGCCAACAATGCTCCGCCCCCGCCGGGCACCAACATCAATAATCCGACGATGAGCCCGGCCGAGCTCGGTTACACCGGCGGCCTTTGGAACATGTTCAAGGGCAACAAGCCCGAATCCAAGCCATTCACGAGCGAACCGCCGCGCCAATCGCTGGTCGAGCCGCCGCCGGGATACCAGACGCCATCGTCGAACTATGCCTACGGCTCCGGAGAAGACACGACGCGCCGGACCTATTTCGACGTCCAGTCGGGTAAGGAAAAGACGCAATAAGCTCCTTGTCCGCCGCACGCAGGCGCACGACCGCCGCATTCTTCCGGTGTAGGCCGGACGCGGCAGATGACCTATTTTTAAGTACAACTCGGCTGCGTTCTCTGCTTCGTGACCCGAAGCTCAAGGTCGCGCGGTGTAGCATGCCGTGCTTTCACGCCCGGACATTATGGTCCGGGCTTTCACAAGGATCGTGATGTCCTCACACCGATCGATTGCCTGCCTCTTCGCCGCGCTGCTCTCGACATCTGCCCTCGACGTCGGCAGCGCAATCGCCCAGACGACGGTCACGTCCGCACCGCCCGCCAGCTTCACGCTCAGCAACGGCCTCCAGGTCGTGGTGATCCCGGACCACCGCACGCCCGTGGTCACGGAGATGATCTGGTACAAGGTCGGCTCGGCCGACGAAACGCCCGGCAAATCCGGTCTCGCCCATTTCCTCGAGCATCTGATGTTCAAGGGCACCGAGAAGCACCCGGTCGGCGAATTCTCCCAGACTGTGCTCCGCGTCGGCGGCAACGAGAATGCATCCACTTCGGTCGACTACACCAACTACTACCAGCGCGTGCCGAAAGAGCAGCTCCCGACCATGATGGAGTTCGAGGCCGATCGCATGACCGGCCTGATCCTCAAGGACGAGAACGTACTGCCCGAACGCGACGTCGTGCTCGAAGAGTACAACATGCGCGTCGCCAACAGCCCGGATGCCCGGCTCAACGAGCAGGTCATGGCCGCGCTCTATCTCAATCATCCCTATGGTCGCCCGGTCATCGGCTGGCACCAAGAGATCGAGAAGCTCAATCGCGAGGACGCGCTCGCCTTCTATCGCCGCTTCTATGCACCGAACAACGCGATCCTGGTGATCGCCGGTGACGTCGAGGCTGCCGACGTGCGCCCGCTGGTCGAGCGCAATTTCGGCCCGATCCCGGCCCAGCCCGCGATTCCGGCGCGACGCATCCGTCCGCAGGAACCGGAGCCGGCAGCGCCGCGCACCGTCACGCTATCCGACCCGCGCGTCGAGCAGCCGAGCGTTCGCCGCTACTATTTGGTGCCCTCGGCGACCACGGCCGCAGCCGGCGAGAGTGCAGCACTCGACGTGCTGGCGCAGCTGATCGGCAGCGGCAGCAACTCCTACCTTTACCGCGCGCTTGTAGTCGACAAGCCGCTCGCGGTGTCGGCGAGCGCGAGCTATTCCAGCATTTCGCTCGACCCGACACAATTTGCGGTCTCAGCCTCGCCGAAACCCGGCGTCAGCTTTGCCGAGGTCGAGCAGGTCATCGACGGCGTGATCGCCGACGTCGCGCAGAACCCGATCCGCGCCGAAGATCTCGAGCGGGTCAAGACCCAGCTCATCGCGGAGGCGATCTACGCCCAGGACAATCAGGCCGTGCTGGCGCGCTGGTATGGCGGCGCGCTGACCACGGGCCTGTCGATCGAGGACATCCGAGGCTGGCCCGATCGCATCCGCGCCGTCACCGCCGAGCAGGTTCGCGAAGTTGCGAAAAAATGGCTCGAGAAAAAACGCTCGGTGACCGGCTATCTGATCAAGGACACCAGCACTGCTGCCAAGCGCGAGGAGAAGCGTTCGTGACCTATCCCTTCCTTCGCGCGCGTCACTTCGCGCTCTCCTTCGTCACCGGTGCGGCACTCGCTTTCGCCGCGGTCTCACCGTCGCAGGCCGCCGCAAAGATTCAGCGCCTGGTCTCGCCGGGCGGCATCGAGGCCTGGTTCGTCCAGGACGCGACCGTGCCGCTGATCGCCATGGAATATTCCTTTGCCGGCGGCTCGTCGCAGGATCCCAAGGACAAGTCCGGCGTCGCCAATCTCGTCGGCGACCTGCTCGACGAGGGCTCCGGCGACCTCGATTCCAAGACGTTCCATGAGCGGCTCGACCGCCGCGCTATCGAGCTCTCCTTCAGCGCCACCCGCGACACCTTCCGTGGCAGCCTGCGCATGCTGCGCGACAACAAGGACGAGGCGTTCGACCTGTTGAGGTCCGCACTGACATCGCCGCATTTCGAAGCGGCCGATGTCGAGCGCATCCGCTCCCAGGTCATCTCGGCCCTGCGCCGTGACAGCACCAACCCGACCTCGCTCGCGAGCCGCAAATTCCTGGAGATGACGTTTGGCGATCATCCCTATGGACGGCAGACCACCGGCACATTCGAGAGCGTGCCCACCATCACGGTTGCCGACATGAAGGATTATGTCGGCCGCGTACTCGCCAAGGACACGCTGAAGGTCGCCGTCGTCGGCGACGTTGATCCGGCGACCCTCGGCAAGCTGCTCGACCACACGTTTGGCGCCCTGCCCGCCAAGGCCACGCTCACGGCGGTCCCCGACGTGGAGGCCGCAAAGCCTCCGCAGCGCGCCTTTGTGCCGCTCGACGTGCCGCAGACGGTGATCACCTTCGGCGGCCCCGGCGTGAAGCGCAACGATCCGAACTTCATGGCGGCCTATGTGGTCAACCATATTCTCGGCGGCGGCGGCCTGTCGTCGCGGCTCTATCGCGAGGTTCGCGAGAAGCGCGGGCTGGCCTATTCGGTGTTCGAATCGCTGCTCTGGATGGAGCATTCGGCGATCTTCATCGGCAACACCGGCACCCGTGCCGACCGCG
>JAEWHT010000136.1 GCA_023387695.1 Pseudomonadota bacterium
CCCTTAGGCTGGGTCCAGATCGTGCTGATCGGCATTCTGGCGTGGCCGCTGGTCGCGCTGCGCTCGTTGAACGATCATGTCGCCGCCGTCGCCAATCCTCTGCTCGGCGGCGACATTGCGGGCGCGCGCGAGGCGGTTTCGCGCATTGTCGGCCGCGATCCCGCCGCGCTCGACGAAGCCGGGATTGCACGCGCGGCCATTGAAAGCCTCGCTGAAAATGCATCAGACGGCATCGTTGCACCGATATTCTGGGGCGCCCTGTTCGGTCTGCCTGGTATCCTCGGCTACAAGGCGATCAACACGCTAGACTCCATGATCGGCCATCGCAGCGAACGCCATGAAGCGTTCGGCTGGGCGGCTGCCCGCATCGACGATGTCGCCAATTTTATCCCGGCGCGCATCACCGGATTTTTGTTCGTGCTGCTCGCGTCGCGGCGATCCGAAGCGCTGTCCTGCATGACGCGCGATGCGCGCCGCCACCGTTCGCCGAACGCAGGCTGGCCGGAGGCGGCGATGGCCGGTGCGCTTGGCGTGCGGCTCAGCGGCCCCCGCATCTATCACGGCAGCATCACGAACGAGCCCTGGCTCAACGAGGGCGCGCGCGATCCACTCGCTGCGGATGTTGTCGAAGGGCTGACGGTCTATCGCCGCGCCATGTTGCTGCTCGCTGGCGTGCTTGCGATCTTGGCCTTCGCGTGAAAGAACAGGGCATGCGCGAGCACGGTGGAAATCTCGATCTGGCCCAGCAGCGTTTTGGCGGACGCGCGGAGGACTGGATCGATCTGTCGACCGGGATCAACCGGCTGCCTTACCCCGTGGGCGACATTGACGCGCATCATTGGCAGGCGTTGCCGTCGCGATCAGAGATCGAAGCTCTGCATCAGGCGGCGCGGCATGCTTATCGCACAAGCGCGCCCATCGTCGCGATGGGTGGGGCGCAGGCAGTCATTCAGCTCTTGCCGCGCCTTGCGCCGCAGGGTCGAGCCCGCATTCTCGCGCCGACATACAATGAGTACGCGCCGGTTCTGTGGGCCGCAGGCTGGGAGGTTGCCGAAGTCGCGACCCTCGACGACCTTGCCGGAGCGGATCTAGCCGTAGTCGTTAATCCCAACAATCCCGATGGCCGGCAATATGAACCAGATGAGTTGCTCGCGCTGATGCCGCGTCTTGGCCGGCTTGTCGTCGACGAGAGCTTCTGTGACGCAGTACCGGAGCTTTCATTGGCGCCCGTAGCGGGAAGGCCCGATCTCCTGATCCTGCGCTCCTTCGGAAAGTTCTATGGTCTTGCGGGAGTGCGGCTCGGCTTCGCTATTGGTGGAGAAAGGGACGTTGCTGGGATATCGGCAATGTCGGGCCCATGGCCGGTGGCGGGTGCGGCGATCGCGATCGGTAGCCGCGCCTTGCGGGATGATGCCTGGGCCAAGGCGACGTCTGCGCGGCTTGCGCAGGACTGCGGTCGTCTCGACGGCATGGTGCAGTCGCAAGGTTGGCGGCTCGTCGGTGGTGCGTCGCTGTTTCGTCTCTACGAAACGCCCGACGCGGTTGTTGCGCAGGAGAAGCTGGCGCGCGCGCAGATCTGGTCGCGCGTCTTCGCGCAGAATCCGAGGTGGCTGAGGCTTGGGCTTCCGGGTGCAGAAGCCGAATGGTCGCGCCTCGCGGAAGTGCTAGCGCGCTAGCGCGAGCAGGCCTCCGACGTCGAGATGCTGTTCGATGTGATCGGCCAGCGCATCGAGAGCACTCTCGACTCTGGCGTGATAGGGCTCTTCGCCTGCGGGAATATCGAGCTTTGCAAGGAATGCCTTGCGAAATGCATCCGACGTGAACAGGCCGTGCAGATAGCTGCCTTGCACGCGCCCGCAGCTGGAGATCGCGCCTTCCGGTTCGCCGTTCAGCTTGGCAAACGGACGTGCGCGGTCCGCTCCATCGGTACGGCCAATGTGGATCTCGTAAGCTTGTATTGGCTGATCAGTTGCCGCATGCACGGCCGCAACACGCGTGAGCGTCTTCTGCGGGCTCATCACGGTCTGGACATCCAGCAGCCCGAGGCCGGGTGTGTCACCCGCAGGGCCTTCGATTCCTTCTGGATCGGAAACGCTGCGTCCGAGCATCTGATAGCCGCCACAGAGGCCGATCACATGGCCGCCCCTGCGGTGATGCGCGAGCAGATCGATGTCCCAGCCCTGTGCGCGCAGGAAGGCGAGGTCACCGCGCGTCGACTTTGAGCCGGGAATGATGACGAGCTTCACATCGCCGGGGATCGCTTCGCCCGGCCGCACCATTACGAGATCGACCGAAGACTCGAGCTTGAGCGGATCGAGATCGTCGAAATTGGCGATCCGCGACAGCGCAAGGCAGGCAATTTTGACTTGGCCCGGCTTGCGCGCATCGCTGAGGCCGAGCGCATCCTCGGCCGGCAGCTCGCCGGCGCGTGCGAACCAAGGCAGCACGCCGAGGCCACGCCATGCGGTCTTTTCCGCGATCAGTCTGTAGCCGTCGTCGAACAGCGTGGGATCGCCGCGGAACTTGTTGATGACGAAGCCCTGGATCATCGCGGCATCATTGGGGTCGATCACCGTCTTGATGCCGACGAGCTGGGCAATGACGCCGCCGCGATCGATGTCGCCGACGAGCACGACCGGCACATCCGCCTTGCGGGCAAAGCCCATATTGGCGATGTCGGATTTGCGCAGGTTCACTTCGGCCGGGCTGCCGGCACCTTCGACCAGCACCAGATCAGCGCGCGCCTTCAGCCGCTCAAAACTCTCCAGCACAGCGCCCATCAGCGATGGTTTCATCGCGGCATATTCGCGCGCCCGCGCGGTCGCGATGCGCTTGCCGTGAACAATGATCTGCGCGCCGACATCGGTCTCCGGCTTGAGCAGCACCGGGTTCATGTCGGTGTGCGGCTCGATGCCGGCCGCGAGCGCCTGCAGCGCCTGGGCGCGTCCGATTTCGCCGCCATCCACGGTGACGGCGGCATTGTTCGACATGTTCTGCGGCTTGAAGGGAAGGACGCGCAAGGACCGCCGCGTAAAGGCGCGCGCGAGGCCAGCGACGATGAGCGACTTGCCCACGTCCGAGCCGGCCCCCTGGATCATCAATGCGCGCGCCATCGACTTCAGAACTCGACGCCGGCTTGCGCCTTGATGCCGGAGCGGAACGGATGCTTCACCAGCGTCATCTCGGTGACGAGATCGGCGATCTCGATCAGCTCGTCCTTGGCATTGCGCCCGGTGAGCACGACGTGCGTCATCGGCGGCTTCGACGTCTTCAGGAAATCGACGATTTCGGCGATGTCGAGATAGTCGTAGCGCAGCGCGATGTTGATCTCGTCGAGCACGACCATGCGCAGACTCTCATCGAGAATCAGCTCCTTGGCTTTTTCCCAGCCGGCGCGGGCGGCCGCGATGTCGCGGGCGCGGTCCTGCGTCTCCCAGGTGAAACCTTCGCCCATGGCGTGGAACTGGCAGAGCTCGCCGAAATGACCGGTGAGCAGGCGTCGCTCGCCGGTATCCCAGGCGCCCTTGATGAACTGCACGACCGCGCAGGGGAAGCCGTGGGCGACGCAACGCACGATCATGCCGAAGGCGGAGGACGACTTGCCCTTGCCGGCGCCGGTGTGGACGATGATGAGGCCCTTTTCGCCGCTCTTGGTGGCCATGATCTTGTCGCGGGCGACCTTGATCTTCGCCATTTTGGCGGCGTGCTTTGCGTGAGTCTTGGCGTCGGTTTCGTCGGCCGTTTGGGTATCCGGTTCAGGCGTCATCGGATGGGGTCCTTCGGCTTGACAAGTGGCGGCCGGGGGCAAATGGTGGTCCGGCGTTGGTTCCTGTCCTATGACAGGCGAAGAGGGAATGCGATAGGGTCCGAATCGGTGAGATTTGGTCCCAAAATGCAGCCGCCCCCGCGACCGTGACCGGAGAGATGCCCAAAGCCACTGATCCACTTGCGGGATCGGGAAGGCGGGGATCGAAGGGCAAAGCCCTGCTCCGCAAGCCGGGAGACCTGCCAGCGCGGACGATTTTTGGACCGGCGGACGGGGTGTTCCGCGACGGGGAAACGGGCCTTCGCAAGAACGGTCCGTGGGCCTCTTCGCCTCCCGCTGATACTTTGGAAGAGGCGATGACCGTCACACTGCATGTCTGCATCACCTGTAAAGCCGGGCAGACGCTCGGCGAGGGCGAGACCACACCCGGCAAGCGCCTGCATAGCGCGATCCTCGAGGCAGGTGTTCCCGACGGCGTCAACGTGGTTCCCGTCGAATGCCTGTCTGCATGCAGTCAGGGCTGCTCGGTTGCGCTGAGCGCGCCTGGCCGTTGGTCCTATGTCTATGGCCGTCTCTCGGACGCCAACGCGGAGGACGTGGTCGCTGGTGCTGCCGCCTACGCCGCCGCGCCCGATGGTCTCGTGCCCTGGCGCAGCCGGCCCGAAATCTTCCGCAAGCAATCGCTTGCCCGCATTCCCCCCATTGCCGCGCTGCCGGAGGCCGCCGAATGAACTCGCTCGCAAAAGTCCCGGTCACGGTGGTCACCGGTTTTCTCGGCTCCGGCAAGACGACACTGATCCAGCATCTGCTGAGCAATCCCAACGGCAAGAAGCTCGCTGTGCTCGTCAACGAGTTCGGCAGCGAAGGTGTCGACGGCGAGATCCTGAAGTCCTGCGCCGACGAGAACTGTCCGGAAGAAAACATCGTCGAGCTCGCCAATGGCTGCATCTGCTGCACCGTTGCCGACGATTTCATTCCGACCATGGAAAAGCTGCTCGCGCGTCCCGTGAAGCCCGATCACATTCTGATCGAGACCTCGGGCCTCGCTTTGCCGAAGCCGCTGCTGAAGGCCTTCGACTGGCCGGAGATCCGTTCGCGTATCACTGTGGACGGCGTGATTGCGCTCGCTGACGCGGAAGCCGTTGCGGCCGGCCGCTTCGCGCCCGACCCGGTTGCGGTGGAAGCACAGCGCGCGGCGGACGAAAATCTCGATCACGAGACGCCGCTGTCGGAGGTGTTCGAGGATCAGATCGCCTGTGCTGATATCGTGCTGCTGACCAAGGCCGATCTCGCAGGCCACGCGGGCATCGAGGCTGCGAAGGCCGTGATCGCCGCCGAGATGCCGCGTCGCGTGCCGATGCTGCCCATCACGGACGGTGCGATCGATGCACGCGTCATCCTGGGTCTGGGTGCTGCCGCGGAGAACGATCTCGCCGCGCGCCCCTCGCATCATGACGGCGAGGAGGAACACGAGCACGATGATTTTAATTCCGTCGTGATCGATCTTCCTGAAGTGACCGACGTCGATGCGCTGGTCGCTTCGGTGCAGAAGCTGGCGCGCGAGCAGAACGTGCTGCGCGCCAAGGGTTACATCGCGGTCGCGGGCAAGCCGATGCGACTGTTGCTGCAGGCGGTCGGTGAGCGCGTGCGCCACCAGTTCGACAAGCCCTGGGGCGCGAGTGGCCGACAATCGAAGCTGGTCGTCATCGGCGAGCACGGCGATATCGACGAGGCCGCGATCAAGGCGGGATTGGGAGTCTGATGCACGTCGTCTTCCGCGAGAGCCGCGGTCTCGAGGAGACCGCGACGCCAAGGGACATCGGCCAGGACCCGGCCGATCTCGTGGTGCTCTCGTACTCGGATTCCGATCTCGCAGCGTTTGCTGCGGGCTGGCGGCGTGGCCGCAACAGCCTGCCGTCGCTGCGGCTCGCCAATCTCGCGGAATTGCGTCATCCGCTCTCGATCGACACCTATATCGAGCGCACGCTGGCGCAGTCGCGCGGCATTCTGGTGCGGCTGATCGGCGGAGAGTCTTACTGGGCGTACGGGCTTGCGGCGCTCCAGCAACTCGCGAAAGATCGTGGCATTGTGCTCGCCGTGCTGCCGGCCGATGGCCGTGACGACGAGCGGCTGGATGCGTACTCGACATTGCCGGTGTCGACGCTGCGGCGGCTGAAAGTTCTTTGCGACACCGGCGGCCCGGTTGCTGCGCAAGCTGCGATCGCTCAGCTCGCGCTGGCTTCGGGTCTCTATGCGGGGCCCGTTACCGGCGAGATGAACGTGCCCGAGATGGGCTTTTATGATCCCGCACGCGGCGTGATCGCAGGGCCGCTGGCCGGCGAAGGCAAGCCTCTGGCGGTGGTGACGTTCTATCGCTCCTATCTCACCGCCGCCGACACGGGGCCGGTTGATGCGTTGATTGCGGCGCTGCGTGAAAAGGGCTTTGAGGCCTGCGGCGCGTTCGTGACGTCGCTGAAAGCGGCGGGCGTTGCAGAATGGTTGCGGGCGCATCTCGCGCAAAATCCTCCGGCTGCGATCGTCAATGCGACGGCGTTTTCGGCGATGGGCGACGACGGTACGACACCGTTCGATGCTGCGTCATGTCCGGTGTTCCAAGTCGCGCTGTCATCGGCGCGGCAGGAAGACTGGGCGGAATCGTTGCGTGGCCTGTCGCCCTGCGACCTCGCAATGCATGTGGTGCTGCCGGAGGTCGACGGTCGTGTGTTCGCGGGCGTTGTGAGCTTCAAATCGGCTGCGGAGCGCGATCCGGATTTGCAGTTCTCTCATCTGGCTCACAGACCTGATGAGGAGCGTGTGCAGGCTGTCGCCGCGCGCGTTGCGGCCTGGCATCGCCTCGCGGAGAAGCCAGCCGCCGAGAAGAAGCTGGCGATCGTGCTGTCGAACTATCCGGGACGTCCGCACCAGATTGCGCACGCAGTCGGCCTCGATGCGCTCGCGTCGGTCGAAGCGTTGGTGTCCGATCTCGCCGAGGTCGGCTTCGATGTTGCGCCAGCAGGTTCGCTCGGCGAGACGCTGCTCAAGCGGCATCTCACCTGGAGCGTCGCCGATTACCGCGCGGCACTCTCGCGTCTTCCGCAATCCCTGCAGGATGATCTCGCGCAGGCCTGGGGGGCGCCGGAAAGTGATCCGAGTTGCCGCGACGGGGCGTTCCAGTTCGCTGCGCTTCAGTGCGGCAGCTCGATCATCGCGGTCCAGCCGGAACGTGGCGATGCGACGGCGCGCGATGGCGATTATCACGATCTCGCCCGCACACCGCGCCATGCCTATGTCGCGTTCTATCTCTGGCTCCGCGAGCAGGGGATTGATGCCGTCGTGCATATGGGCGCGCATGGCACGCTGGAATGGCTGCCGGGAAAATCCGTGGCGCTGTCGTCCGCGTGCTGGCCGGAAGCGCTGATCGGCGATCTCCCCGTCATCTATCCCTTCATCGTCAACGATCCCGGCGAGGCCGCGCAGGCCAAGCGTCGGATCGGCGCCGTCACCATCGGCCATCTGCCGCCGCGGTTGGAAGCATCCGCGATGCCGGAAGGCCTGCGCCGGCTCGAACGTCTGCTCGACGAATATTCGACCGCTGATGGTCTCGACCCCGCGCGCCGTCAGCGCCTGATCTCCGCGATCCGCGACGAAGCGCGTGCTGCGGGTCTCGAAGACGATCTCGGCCTCGCCGCGACGGCCGCACCGGCCGAGGCGATCCCGCGGATCGATCGCTTTGTCTGTGATCTCAAAGAGAGCCAGTTCGGCGACGGCCTGCATGTGTTCGGCCGTGGCGCCTGCGGTGAGGCCGAGCGGGATGCGCTGCGGGCCGCGCTCGCGGGAGCGCGCGTAGCACCGGGCCCGTCAGGTTCGCCCTATCGCGGGCGGCAGGATGTGCTGCCGACGGGCCGCAATCTCTTCGCCGTCGATCCTCGCGCGGTGCCGACACCGTCCGCGCATGCGCAAGGGATAAAACTCGCGGAAGAGTTGCTGCGCCGTCATCTGCAGGATCATGGCGACTGGCCGAAAGGCCTCGTGGTCGATCTCTGGGGGTCGGCGACGATGCGGACCGCCGGCGAGGAGTTCGCGATGGCGCTGCATCTGGCGGGCCTCGCGCCGCGCTGGGATCACGCCTCCGGCCGCGTCACCGGCTACGACATCATCGCCCCAGCCGAGCTCGGCCGCCCCCGCATCGACGTGACGTTGCGCGTGTCAGGCCTGTTCCGCGATGTCTTCGCGGGTCTTGCGCAATTGTTCGAAGCGGCTTCCGAGGCTCTTGCCTCGCGCGAGGACGAGGGCGACGAGAATCCCTATCGCTATCGTGCTTCCCGCGTGTTCGCTCCGCGCCCTGGACAATACGGCGTCGGCCTCTCGGCCATCCCCGATGCTTTCACGCCCGAGACGCGCGATGCCGCCGGCGAGGCCTGGCTGTCGGCATCGTCCTGGGCGTTCTCTGCCGATGGCGCGATCAAGCCTGATCGCACCGGCATCGAGCAGCGGCTGGCCTCTGCCGATGCTTTCGTCCACACCCAGGATCTGCCGGAAACCGATCTGCTGCTTGCCGCTGACTACGCGGCGCATGAAGCGGGAATCGCCGCGGCAGCCGCGCATCTGGGCTCTGCCCGACCATCGCTCTATCACCTCGACACGACGCGACCCGACGAGCCACATGCGCGCACGCTGACTGAGGAAATCTCCCGCGTTGTCCGCGCCCGTGCGGCCAATCCAGCCTGGATCGCCGGCATGATGCGCCATGGATTTCGCGGCGCCGCCGAGATCACTGCAACGCTCGAGCATATGGCCGCCTTCGCGCATCTCGCGGGCGCCGTGCCGCCGCATCTATTCGACCTCTATTATGATGCAACGCTTGGCGACGTCGACGTCCGCGCTTTCATGGCGCGTGAAAATTCGGCGGCGCTCGCCGCGATGGAGACCTGCTTCACCCGCCTGCGCGAGGCCTCGCTCTGGCGAACGCGCCGTAATTCGATTGCGGCCGCGCTGAAGGAGGCGTCATGAGCGCAGCTTCGGTGAAGGGCTGGTGTCCCGGCGCGCTGCGACCGATGCAATCGGGCGACGGGCTCGTGGTCCGCGTGCGTCCGTTCGGCGGCCGGCTCGATGCGGCCCAGACCGCCGGGCTCGCGCATCTGGCCGAGCGCCACGGCAATGGTCTGATCGACGTCACCAGCCGCGCCAATCTCCAGATCAGGGGCGTCAGCGAGACCAGCCATAGGCTGCTGCTCGATGGTCTTGCTCAACTCACTCTGCTCGACCCCGATGCCGACACCGAATCCCGCCGCAACATCCTGGTCACACCGTTCTGGCGCGAGGGCGACGAGACGCAGGCGCTGGCCGCCGAGCTCGAAGAGGCTCTGGCGGATTCTGGGCTGGCGCTCCCTACGAAGTTCGGCTTCGCCGTCGATGACGGAAAATCACGTGTGCTCGCCGGAAACTCCGCTGATGTGCGGATCGAGCGTGATGCTGCCGGCAGCCTTGTGGTGCGCGCGGATGGCGCCAGGCTCGGTCGCAACGTCGCGCGCGGGGAGGCAGTGAGCACCGCGCTTGCGTTTGCAAGCTGGTTCGTCGAGTCCGGCGGGCAAGGGCGCATGGTGGCGCATCTTGCTGCTGGTGCGGAGTTGCCCGAGGGCCTGCGCGGCAAGGTACAGTCGGCGCCGATCATGGCGGCGGCGCGTCCCGGCCTCTATCCGCAAGGCGCCATGGTCGGCATCGCTTTCGGGCAGATGCCGCATATGACGCTCACTCAGCTGTCCGGCTGCGGGCATGCGCTGCGGATGACGCCGTGGCGAATGGTGTTGAGCGAAGGCAAGCGGACGATGCCGACTGCGTCCGGCCTGATCACCGAGGCCTATGATCCGGCGCTGCGCGTCATCGCCTGCAGCGGCGCACCGCGTTGTCGCGAAGCCCATGCGGACACTCGCGGGCTGGCGGCAGCGCTGGCGCCGAATATCGGTGGGGCCGCGCGGCTTCATGTCTCCGGCTGCGCCAAGGGCTGTGCCCATTCCGGTGCTGCCGCGATCACGCTGGTCGCCACCGCTAAGGGATTCGATCTCGTGCGCGGCGGGTCGACGCGTGACGAACCCATCCTGCGCGGGCTCGATCGCGACGACATCGTCCGCGATCCCTCCATCCTGATGGGAGGGCACTGATGCCGCATAGTTACGAGACCGACGGCGCGGCGATCTATCGGCAATCTTTCGCCACCATCCGGGCGGAGGCCGATCTGGCGCGCTTCACGCAGGACGAGGAGCAGGTCGTGGTGCGGATGATCCACGCCGCCGGCATGGTCGGCCTCGAGGCGCACATCCGCTTCACGCCGGGAATGGCGACCGCAGCGCGCGCAGCCTTGCAGAAGGGCGCGCCGATCCTGTGCGATGCCCGCATGGTCTCGGAGGGAATTACGCGCGCGAGATTGCCTGCAGCGAATGCTGTGATCTGCACGCTCAGTGACGAGACCGTTCCCGCGCTGGCGCAATCGATGCGCAACACGCGCTCGGCCGCCGCGCTGGAGTTGTGGCGTCCGCATCTGGATGGCGCGATCGTCGCGATCGGAAATGCGCCGACGGCGCTGTTCCATCTGCTCAACATGCTGGAGGACCGCGATTGTCCGCGGCCTGCGGCGATCATCGGCTGCCCCGTCGGCTTCGTCGGTGCGGCCGAATCCAAGGCGGCGCTGATGGCCTATCCGCCCGTGCCGGCGTTGACGGTCGAGGGCCGCCTCGGCGGTTCCGCGATCACGGTTGCCGCGGTGAACGCCTTGGCGAGCCGGAGCGAATAGAGATGGGACGCATCATCTGCTGCGGTCTCGGCCCCGGCGATCCTGATTTGATGAGTGTGCGCGCGGACCGGACGGTGCGCGGCGCCAAGCACGTCGCCTATTTCCGCAAGAAGGGCAGGCCTGGGCAGGCGCGGCGCATCGTCGAGGGCATGCTGGCCGCTGATGCCACCGAATATCCGATGGAATATCCGGTCACGACCGAGATCGCTTTCGATAGTGCTGAATACGTGCAGCTGCTTGCCGACTTCTACGACGAATGGGCCGAGCGCCTGGCGCGGCTCGCGCGCGCGGTCGATGTGATCGTGCTCTGCGAGGGCGACCCATACTTCTACGGCTCCTTCATGCATCTGCACACGCGCCTGCAAGGCCGCGTCGAGATCGAAGTGATCGCCGGCATTCCCGGCATGGTCGGCTGCTGGAACGGCGTGGGACAGCCGATCGCCCTCGGCGACGACGTCACGACGGTACTGATGGGCACGCTTCCTGAGGCAGAGCTTGAACGCCGCATGCGGGATTCCGATGCGCTCGTGATCATGAAGACCGGCCGCAATCTTGCAAAGGTGCGGCGCGCACTCGCATCCGCTGGTCGACTCGATTACGCTTGGCTGGTCGAGCGCGGCACCATGCCCGGAGAGCGCGTGGCGCGGCTCACCGAAATCGATGCCTCCGAGTGTCCTTACTTCGCGATCGTGCTGGTGCACGGCAAGGGCCGGCAGCCGGATGCCGTCGAATGACGGGAACGCTGACCATCGCGGGCCTCGGCCCGGGCAGCGATACGCTGGTCACACCGGAAGTTTCCGCCGCGCTCGCCGCAGCAACCGATATTTTGGGCTATTCGCCCTATGTCGCGCGCGTGCCGCCGCGAGCCGGTCTCACGCTGCATCCGTCCGACAATCGCGAGGAGCTGCAGCGGGCAGCCGAGGCTCTACGTCTTGCCGCCGAAGGCGGGCAGGTCGTTGTCGTTTCCTCCGGTGATCCCGGCGTCTTCGCGATGGCGTCAGCTGTGTTCGAGGCACTGGAACGGGCGCCGCAATATCAGGACCTGCCGGTCCGCGTGCTGCCCGGCATCACTGCGATGCTGGCGGCGGCAGCGCGCGCTGGCGCACCGCTCGGCCATGATTTCTGCGCGATCAATCTCTCGGATAATTTGAAGCCATGGGCGGTCATCGAGAAGCGCCTGCGGCTCGCTGCGGAGGCTGATTTTTCGATTGCGATGTACAATCCGCGCTCGGCGAGCCGACCGGAAGGGTTTGGTCGCGCGCTTTCTGTTTTGAAGGAGGCCGGCTGCGGTGGGCGCCTGGTAATTTTCGCGCGCGCGGTCAGCGCCGCTGACGAGAAGATCGTGACCGTGTCCCTGAACGACGCCACGCCCGAAATGGCCGACATGCGTACGCTTGTGATTGTCGGCAATTCGCAGACACGCCGCGTGGGCCGCTGGGTCTATGCGCCGAGGCAGGTCCGATGACCGAGCCACTGCATCACTTCAGCGACGCTCTCCACCCGTCGGCGTTCGGGCAGCATCGGACGCGAGATCATGATCACGGGCAGGCCGAGCATGCGGGCGGCGTCGATCTTGGCCCGCGCGCCGTCGCCGCCGGAATTGCGGGCGACAATCCAGTGGATGCCGCGTGCGCGCATCATCTCCAACTCGCCCTCAAACGTGAAGGGCCCGCGCGACACGATCACATCGGCTGCAAAGGGCAGGGACGCTTCCGGCGGATCGACGAAACGCAGCGTGTAGGCATGCTGCGGCCGCGCCGCGAACGGCGCGATATGCTGTCGGCCAATGGCGAGGAACACGCTTGCCGGCGCCTCCGGCAGCGCGGCGACTGCGGCGCTGACGTCAGCGACTTCAATCCAGTTGTCATCCGGTGCCTTGGCCCAGGGCGCGCGCTCCAGCGCAATCAGCGGCGTGTTGGTCTTCGCGCACGCGTCGATCGCATGA
>JAEWHT010000201.1 GCA_023387695.1 Pseudomonadota bacterium
GGTCGTCACGCTCGACCGCGTCGGCGCGAAGAAGAGCATGAAGTCGGTGGCGGGCCGCGGCCGCAAGCTGATCGAGCTCGACCTCAAGGACAAGGCCGCGATCGCGCAGGTGCTCGACCTGCTCGCCGGCGCCGATGCGCTGGTCGAAGGTTTTCGTCCCGGCGTGATGGAGCGGCTCGGCCTCGGCCCCGACGTGGTGCTCGCGCGCAATCCAAAACTCGTCTACGGCCGCATGACCGGCTGGGGCCAGGAAGGCCCGCTCGCAAACGCTGCCGGCCATGACATCAACTACATCTCGATCACCGGCGCGCTCGCCGCGATCGGCACCAACGAAGCCCCGGTGCCGCCGCTTAATCTTGTCGGCGATTTCGGCGGCGGCGCGCTCTACATGGTCGTCGGCGTGCTCGCCGCGTTGCTGGAAGCGCAAAAATCCGGCAAGGGCCAGGTGGTCGACACCGCGATGTGCGACGGCGCGGCTTCGCTGATGTCGTTCTTCTTCGACATGAAGACGCTCGGTCGCTGGACCGAAGGCCGCAACCAGAATTTCCTCGACGGCGGCGCTCATTTCTATGGCGTGTATGAATGCGCTTGCGGGCACTTCGTTTCGATCGGCTCAATCGAGCCGCAGTTCTACGCGCTGTTGCGCGAGCACGCCGGTCTCACCGATGCCGACTTCGACAAGCAGATGGACCCCAAGGCATGGCCCGCGCTGAAGGAGAAGCTCAAGGCCGTATTCAAGAGCAAGACGCGCGAGGACTGGTGCAAGATCATGGAAGGCACCGACATCTGCTTCGCGCCGGTGCTCACCATGTCGGAAGCCACCACGCATCCGCACATGGTTGCCCGCAACGTCTTCATCGAGCGCCACGGCGTGAAACAGCCCGCGCCCGCGCCGCGCTTCTCGCGCACGCAGTCCACGGTCCGCGAGCCGGAAGTTGGGGAGATTGGAGCCGTGACGGCGGCGTGGAAGCGATAACGCAGACCTAAGCTGCTGTATCCACCTTCAACACCCCGCGCCGGATCTGATCTTCCTCGATCGATTCGAACAGGGCCTTGAAGTTGCCTTCGCCAAAGCCGTCGTCGCCCTTGCGCTGGATGAACTCGAAGAAGATCGGGCCGATCGCGTTGGCGGAGAAGATCTGCAGCAGCACCTTGGTCTGCCCGCCATCGACCACGCCTTCGCCGTCGATCAGGATGCCGTTCTTGTGCAGGCGCGCTACGTCCTCGCCGTGCTTGGGCAGGCGCGCATCGATCCGCTCGAAATAGGTCTCGGGCGGCGACGGCATGAACGGCAGGCCGGCTTCGCGCAGGCCTTCGATGGTGCGATGGATGTCGCGGCAGCCGCAGGCGATGTGCTGGATACCCTCGCCGCGATAGATCGTCAGATATTCCTCGATCTGGCCGGAATCGCCTGCGTCCTCGTTGATCGGAATCCGGATCTTGCCGTCGGGGCTCGTCAGCGCGCGCGAGAACAGGCCCGAGGCGCGGCCCTCGATGTCGAAGAAGCGTATCTGGCGGAAGTTGAACAGTTTCTCGTAGAAGCCCGTCCAGACGTCCATGCGGCCGCGATGGACGTTGTGGGTGAGATGGTCGAGATAGTAAAGGCCGGCGCCGACAGGACGCGGATCGCGCGCGCCGAGCCACTCGAATTCGGCATCATAGGCCGAACCCTTGGCGCCGTAGCGATCGACGAAATAAAGCAGGCTGCCGCCGATGCCCTTGATAGCGGGCACATCGAGCGCCTTCTGCGCGGATGAGGCGTCCGCAGGCTCGGCGCCGAGCGCAATTGCGCGGTCATAGGCCGCCTTCGCATCGACAACGCGGAATGCCATCGACGGCGCGCAGGGACCGTGTGCGGCGACAAACTCATAACCGTGCGTGCCGGGCTCCTCGTTGACGAGATAGTTGATGTCTCCCTGGCGATAGACGGTGATGCTCTTGGTCTTGTGGCGCGCGACGGGCGCGTAGCCCATCAGCTTGAACAGATCGTGCAGCTCTTGCGGATTGGGGTGCGCGTATTCGACGAACTCGAACCCGTCGGTGCCCATCGGATTGTCGGCGCTGATGGTGGCCGGCGGTGCATCGTGCGGAAACGGACCCATGATGTTCTCCAGATTGCTGCTGGGACGAACTATCCTTCATGGGGCGTGCAATGAGCGTGCAAACGGAAGGGTATTTGGCTATCCTATGCACGATCCGTGCACGAATTGGACAAAACACGCATGATTTCGGTGGATGCCTTCGACCTCAAGATCCTGGGCGCACTCCAGGGTGACGGCCGCCTCACCAACCAAGAGCTCGCTGAACTGGCGGGGCTCTCGGCCTCGCAATGCTCGCGGAGGCGGATGCGGCTGGAGGAGGAGAAGGTGATCGCGGGCTATCACGCCGATCTCTCCAGCGAGGCGCTCGGCTTCGGCGTGATCGCATTCATCCAGGTCGGACTCGCAACGCACTCGCCGGACAATTCGAAACGCTTTCGCGCACTGGTGAACCGGATCGACGAGATCCAGGAGGCCTATTCGCTGACGGGCGATGCGGACTACGTGCTCAAGGCCGTGCTGCGCGACCTCAAGGGCCTCTCCAATCTCGTCAACGACGTCTTGATGCCACACCAGAGCGTCGCGCATGTGCGCTCCTCGATCGTGCTGGACCGACTGAAGGAGAGCTCGAAGTTGCCGCTGAAGGATTTGAAGCCTGGCTGAAATCGAGGGAACTACGCCGTTCGCGTCGGGCGCGCGATCTGCGATGATCCCGATCAATCCGGGAGATCGAGCCATGGCCCTCCAGCTGCGACCGAACTGCGAATATTGCGATCGCGACCTCCCGCCCAGTGCAACGGATGCGCGGATCTGTTCTTACGAATGCACGTTCTGTGCGGATTGCGTCGAGACAAAGCTCTCCAACGTCTGCCCGAACTGCGGCGGCGGCTTCGCGCCGCGCCCGATCAGGCCGACGCAGGAATGGCGGCCGGGCGTCTGCACGAGCAAGCAGGCGCCGTCGGACAAGCGGGTGCATTTGAAGTACAGCCTGGACGACGTCGCCGCGCATTGCGCGCGGGTGCGCGATGTGCCGCCGGAGAAGCGGTAATCACCGCCCCGGCTTCTCACCACCACCACGCTCGCCTCCGCCGGGCCCACTACCGAGACCGGGAATTCCGATGCCGGGGATGCCGATTCCTGGACCGCGTCCGGGTTCGATGATCCGCGGCAGCGGCCTGGAATCGTCCTGATCCTGCTTCGGCTTGGACTTGTCGCGATTGGTCGGGACGTCGGGCCTGATGCACCTTCCGTCCGCATTCATGATCAGCGGCGGCTTGCAGCGCTCGATTGCAACGCATTTGCCATTCTGGAGCGTCGTATCGCGCGGACAGGTGCAGCTCCCGGGCACAGCACCCGTCTGCATCGGCGGCGGGCATACGCAGGTGCCGTCGGGCCCAGGAACCTGCGGGGCGATGCACACCGGAGGCTTCTTCACGCAAATCGCGCCGTCGAGCACAGTGCCTTGCGGGCAGAGGCAGGAGCCGAGCACAGGTCCCGGCGTCATCGGCGCGGGACATACACACTTGCCATCGGCACCGATCACTTGTGGCGCGGTGCAGACCGGCGTTTTCACGCAGACGCCGTCGACCAGCACGCTGCCCTGCGGACAGCCGCATTTGCCGTCCGCATTCAAGACCTGCCCCGGCGGACAGGAACAGGAGCCCGGCTTCGACACAGTCACGCAGGCATTGTCGTTGCCCGGGTTGCTATCGAGATAGCCTGAGCCTGCGGGCGTTCCGACCACCGCACAATTGGTATAAGGCGGGAACGGCGCCGAGCCGAGCGCGGTGGCGGTGACCGTGATTGGCGGAAGCACTTGCCCCGCCGTCGGCGCCGGACCGCCGTAGGTGCAGCTTATCGACCCTCCATTCGCCGGCAGCGTTTGGCAGGTCCAGCCCGCGCCGCCAGCGGTGTCGAACCTCATGCCCGTCGGGACAGCATCAGTCACGACGATCGGTCCGGGGAAACCGTTACCGACATTGGTCACCGTCAACGTGAACGCATAATTCGGCGCGGGACAAAACGGCGTGGTGCCACCGCTCTTGGCGATGCCGAGATCAATCGGCTTTGCGGTGACGCAGAAGCCGCCATCCTGCACGGTGCCCTCGGGACACGTGCAGGGGCCGGGCACGAGCGGCGCCGGACAGGTCTGTGCGGTCTGCACGCACTGCCGCCCTTGCCGTACGGTCCCCGCCGGACAGGTACAGGTGCCGTCAACGCCGGCCACCAGCGGCGGCGTACAGCTCAGCGCCGTCTGCACGCGCCTGCATTCATCGTTCTGGAGCGCCGTTCCGGGCGGACAATCCTTCTTCACGCACTCTCTGCCCTCGAGCGCTGTGCCCGGCGGGCAAGTGCAGGTCTGGGTGCAGACGTTGCGGCAATTCGGTCCGACGCAGCCGACAGGCGTGACTGTCGTGACGATTGCAGGCGGGGCCGCGTCGGCAACGCGCTCGCCGCAGGGGCGCGCAAAAATGCGCACGCTGCCGAGATGGCCGCTTTCCCTGACATCATCGAACTTGTCATCATAGTCGACGAAATAGCTTGTGGCCGGCGGCACATTGCGATCGCGCACGAGATCCTCGGGGCTCCCCTGCAAGCCGTTGACGAGCAGCGGACCTCCCGGTTCGAGCTGGCTGCGCTGTGCCGGGTTGTTGCGCAAATCCTGGCCGGTGCTCCAAAGCGAAGCGCCGCAGGCATTGCCGTCGAGCACACCGCCGGGGCCGTAACCATAGCCGAGCGCGACACCGCCGTCGGTGTTGCGATAGCTACCCGCCCAGCCGATGGCGTATTCGTCAGGAACGGGTTTCCACAGGCCGGGCGACGGCGGATCGCGCGCGTCCTTCAGTGTGTAACGCAACACGCGTGGTTCGCCGGGCTTGGTGAAAGCGGAATAGTCGTAGCTCGCGGCAATCGGCGCGCGCTGCGCGACGATCATTGCGCCATCGCGCGTGAACGCGATGTCGGAGACGGGATAGGGACCAGGCTGTGCGGCAAGCTGCAATTCGAGCTGCGGATCGGCGCTGAAGCTGCCGTCCTGCGCAATGCTGACGGACCAAATTTCCGGGCCTTGCGCCGCTGAACCGTTCATCGCGGAATAGAACAGCCGTCCGTTGTGAACAGCGATGCCCCACACACGCCGCTCCGGCCGGGCAAATCCCCAACTGTCGGGATTCTCGGCATCGAACCGGTTGCTCGCGATATTGGGACGTACGGCCGGGTCGAACGGCACCGGCGGCAGAATGACCGCATTGCGGCCGGCGACACCATGATCATAGGGGGAGCCGCGTTCGCTGCCGTCGGCGATCGCGAAGCGGTGGATCATCCCGGTATGAAGATCTGACACGAAGAGCTGCTTATGCGCCGCGTCATAAGCGAGATTGCCGAGCGCGGGCCCCGGATTGGGCACGCCACCCAGCATGACCCTTGCAAACAGTGTGACGACGCCCGTCGTGCCGTCGACCCGATAGATGCTACCGGGATCCCCCTGCAGATCGAGGCCGAACTGCCCCTTCATCCATCCGGCGCCGGGACCGCCGACCTTGCGGCGCTCAGGCAGGCCGTCGCGGCCACGATCGACGAGGTTGAGCCCATACATCGCGGTGGCCGCAAGATAGATGTTCGGCGCAACATTGTCGTCGAGCGCGACGCCAAACACCTGACCGACGTCCTTTGCCGGCACATCAAACGTCTTCGGCGCCTGCAGCACGGTGCCGTCCCATGAACGTCCCGGCTGCCCCAACGCGACGATCCGGGCCGAGGGACCGTCGGCGTTGATGAAGGTCAAGTCGACCGGCGATTTTCCCGATGGCAGCGGCTTGCTTGCATCGGGTGCGACCGTGCCGGAAAATCCGGTGACGACGGCGTCACCCGAATTGAGGCGTAGCGCGGAATTCGACTGTTGCGCCGCCGCGCGTTCAACAAGGCATAGGCATAGCAAGACAAGCGGCAAAAGCCGCACGGCGCCCCTGTGCACAGCACTCCCCCCCATCGCCCGAAAACGTGGCTCACGCACAACCGGAGTTTGCTAGAGAGGCCCGCTTGCGCGCAAAGAAATGCTGCCTGCGGATCGACCGTCTATCTCTTAGAAAAAAAGACCTAAAAAATGATCAGCCTTGTTGCCTGATATTTTCAGGCTATTCCCTCCGAAGGGAAAAGCAAGGCTGGCGTCATCTCGATCATGCAGAAGGTATGATCGTCCCCTCAACCTCACCAAAGCCAACTCGATAGCCGTTGCCCTGGCACCAGCCGCGCATGACGAGGCTGTCGCCATCTTCCAGGAACGAGCGCTTCACGCCGCCGGGCAGCTCGACCGGCTCGGTGCCGTTCCAGCTGATCTCGAGCAAGCTGCCGCGCTGATTTTTCTCCGGGCCGGAGATGGTGCCGGAGCCTAAGAGATCACCGACATTCATCGCGCAGCCGCTCGAAGCGTGGTGCATCAGCTGCTGCACCGAGGACCAGTACATGTATTTGAAATTGGTGCGGCTGATACCGGTGGGCGCGTTGGCACCGGCGGCGCGCAAGGCAACGTCGAGCTCCAGGTTATAATTCTGCGGCTTGCCCTGCTTGAGATAGTCGAGCGGCACCGGCTCCTGCACCGGCCCGTTCAGGCGGAACGGCTCCAGCGCCTCGCGCGTCACCACCCACGGGCTGATCGAGGTCGCAAAAGCCTTTGCAAGGAACGGCCCGAGCGGCACGTATTCCCATTGCTGGATGTCGCGCGCGCTCCAGTCGTTGAGCAGCACGAAGCCGAAGATCATCTCCTCGGCCTGTTGCTCGGTCAGCATCCCGCCCATCGGCGAAGGTTGGCCGATGACGACGCCCATCTCCAGCTCAAAATCGAGCCGCTTGCATGGCCCGAAGCTCGGCACCTCGACATTCGGCGGCTTGAGCTGCCCGCGCGGCCGTTTCACTTTGGTGCCGGACACAACAACCGTCGAGGCGCGGCCGTTATAGGCGATCGGCATGTGCAGCCAGTTCGGCTGCAGCGCATTGTCCTTGCCGCGGAACATCACGCCGACATTGGTGGCGTGCTCCCTCGACGAATAGAAATCGGTGTAGCCGGAGACTGCGAACGGCAGATGCAGCTTTGCATCGCGCATCGGCACCAGCGCCTGATGGCGCAGCTCCTCGTTGTCGCGCAGCTCCGGATGATCATGGCGCAGCAACTCGCTGATCCGCACACGGGTCTTGCTCCAGACTTTTGGCCCCAGCGACATGAAGATATTGAGCGAGGGCCCGGAGAACACACCGAGCGGACCGACGTCGAGGCGCGAATCCTGCTCGAGCTCCCAGAGATCGAGCACGTAATTGCCGATCGCAACACCGACGCGCGGCGTGGGGTTAGCCGCGGTCGAGAACACGCCGTAGGGCAGGTTCTGAATCGGGAAGTCGGAGACGGGATCGACCTCGATGAAGGAGCGGAGGCTGGGGTCGTTGGGGTGGGGCACAAGAGTCTCCGAGCTTGAGACCGTCATGGCCGGGCTTGTCCCGGCCATCCACGATCTATCTTGGCTTAAACACGTGGATGCCCGGGACAAGCCCGGGCATGACGGAAAGGCGGTAGGCGAGACTGCTACGGCCTGTTCGGGTCGAACCGCTTCTCCAGACCCTTCCAGCAATCCGCGTAGTCGTCCTGCAACGTCGACGCGTTCGCGGCATGCGCCGTCACGCGCTGCGGGTAGCGGGTCTCGAACATGAAGGCCATGGTGCCTGTGAGTTTGACCGGCTTCAGCTCGCCATTGCTGGCATGCTCGAAGGCGTCGCGATCGGGGCCGTGCGGCAGCATGCAATTGTGCAGGCTCATGCCGCCAGGCACGAAGCCCTGCGGCTTGGCGTCGTAGACGCCGTAGATCAGGCCCATGAACTCGCTCATGATGTTCATGTGATACCAGGGCGGGCGGAAGGTGTTATCGGCCACCATCCAGCGCTCGGGGAAGATCACGAAGTCGATATTCGCGGTGCCCGCGGTCTCTGACGGCGAAGTCAGCACCGTGAAGATCGATGGATCGGGATGATCGAAGCCGATTGCGCCGACCGGAGAGAAGGTGCGCAGATCGTATTTGTAGGGTGCGTAATTGCCGTGCCAGGCAACAACGTCGATCGGCGAATGCGGCAGCGTCGTCTTGAACAGCGCGCCGCCCCACTTCACGAACAGCTCAGTCGGCGTATCCTTGTCCTCGTAGAACGCGACCGGCGTCAGGAAATCGCGCGCATTGGCGAGACAATTCGCGCCGATCGGCCCGCGCTCCGGCAGCGTGAAGGCGCCGCCATAATTCTCGCAGAGGTAGCCGCGCGCCGGACCATTCGGAATCTCGACGCGGAATTTCACGCCGCGCGGGATCACCACGATCTCGCCGGGCTCGGCATCGATCCGGCCGAACTCGGTGACGATGCGCAAGGCCCCCTGCTGCAGCACGAACATCAGCTCGCCATCGGCATTGTAGAAGTGCTGGTTCACCATCGACTTGGTGATGAGGTAGACATGCGCGGCCATGCCGGCCTGCGTGTTCACGTCACCGGCCGTCGTCATGGTCTGCACACCCTGGACGAAGGTGACCTCCTCCTTCGGCAACGGCGTCGGATCCCAGCGCAGCTGCGCGATCGGTAGATCGTATTCGTGGCACGGCGCAGAGCGCCACAGCCCGGCATCGACCTTCTCGAAGCGGCCGGAATGCTTCACCGAGGGACGAATGCGATAGAGCCAGGAGCGCTCGTTGGTGCCGCGCGGCGCAGTGAACGGCGAGCCCGAGAGCTGCTCCGCATAGAGGCCATAGGCGCAGCGCTGTGGCGAGTTACGACCGATCGGCAGCGCGCCGGGTAGAGCTTCGGTCTCAAAGCTATTGCCGAAGCCGGACATGTAACCCGGCGTCACCTGCGCCGAGCTGCGGATGATCTGATCAGGCGAGGTATTGATGTTCATGACTATCCTCCTCCTTGCAGGGCGGCCCACATTTCCTGGTCGCGCTTGTCGGTCCAGATCACGGGATCGTCGATCCCCGACGCTTCGTCATAGGCGCGCGACACGTTGAACGGCAGGCAGTGCTCGTAGATGGCGAAGCTGTGGAATTTCGGGTCCATCACCTCGCGGGTCGCAGCCATCGATTCCTTCAAGCTGCGCCCCTTGGCGACGGAGACTTCGGCCGCGCCATAGAGCGAGGTGACGAAGTCACGCGTCATCGCGATGGCTTCGCGCACGGTGGCCGTGCCCTTCAGCGCATCGCCGCGGCCCGGTGCGATCGCCTTCGGATTGAAATTGCGGATCTCGTTCAGCGTCATCGGCCATTCGCGCAAATGCGCATCGCCGCAATAGCAGGCCGAGTGATATTCGATGAGATCGCCGGAGAACATCACTTCGGCATCCGGCACCCAGGCGACGATGTCGCCGGAGGTATGACCCGCACCGAGCTGCATCAGCCGCACCTCGCGCTTGCCGAGATAGATCGACATCTCGCCCTCGAAGGTCAGCGTCGGCCAGGTCAGGCCGGGGATGCTCGCGGCATCCTGGAACAGGCGCGGAAAGCGGCCATATTCGGAATCCCAATCCTGCTGACCACGCTCCTCGATGAGGCGATAGGTCTCCTGCGAGGCGACGATACCTTGCGCCTTGTAGGCGGAGGCGCCGAGCACGCGCACCGCGTGATAATGCGACAGCACGACATATTTGATCGGCTTGTCGGTGACGGTCTTCACGCGCTCGATCACCTTGTTGGCCATCGCCGGCGTCGACTGCGCGTCGAACACAAGGCAGCCGTCGTCACCGACGATGATCGCGGTGTTCGGGTCGCCCTCGGCGGTGAAGGCGTAGAGATCGGAGCCGATCTCGGAGAAAGTGATCTTCTTCTCGGAGAGATCGCCGGTAGATGCGAAGTTCTTCGCCATCAGTTCATCCTTAAGTCTTTGCTTTGAGTTCCGGGTTATTGTTGTTGCTGTTGTTGCTGCTGGCTGTCGATCATGCGGCGTTTCGCCAGCACGAGGGCGTCCCTGAGCACGTCGATGTCGCCGATATGGTTGGCGAGGATCAGCACCAGCGCCGCATCGAAATCGGCGCTCTGCTCGTCGGTGAGACCGCGATGCGCCTCGACGATGGCGCGGAAGGCGTCATCGGGCCGCGCGAAGTTGGAGCTGGTGGACAGCGGCATGCGAATCCTCAATTCAAACCTGCAGCCCGCGACAGCGCGGCCGCGATCGCCTCACGCGTCGGATGACGGAAGCGCGCTGCGACGTATCCATCGGGCCTGAGCAGATAGGCAGAGCCCGGCTCGGCATCATAGCGCTTCGCAAGCAATCCTTTGGGATCGGCAAGCCCGCCCTCGCCGCCGACGCGGATGTCCTTGACGCCATCGGGCGCATCGATCACGGCGCCATTGCTGAACGACAGCAGGGCAAAGTCCGTTCCACCCCTGCGGAATGCATCCGTCAAATAGGCCTGCTCACCAATGGGTGCATCGAGCATGGAACAGCCCGGCGATGGTCCGCCCCGCCAGTCATCCGCATCGCGCGATGACAGCGACGTGTCATAGTTGCACGGCACCGAGAGCCGACCACCATTGACCATGCGCTTGCCGAACTCGGTTTCCTTGGCGAGCGACAGCACAGCCTGGCGCAGCCGCGCCTCCTGATGCGAGTTCGGCGCCATGAAATCGGTCGAGCGCGTGGATTCGCGGATGTTCTCGTCGGCCGCCAGGCTCCGCTCGACATGATAGCTCTCAAGCAGGCTCGCGGGCGACATGCCACGCAGCACGCGGTCAAGCTTCCAGGACAGGTTCTCCGCGTCTTCGAGCCCCGAATTCGCGCCACGCGCACCGAAGGGCGAGACCTGATGCGCGGAATCGCCGGCAAAGATCACGCGACCATGGATGAAGCGATCCATCCGCCGGCACTGGAATTTGTAGAGCGAAATCCACTCGAACTCGAACTTGTCGTGACCGAGCATGCGCGCGATCCGCGGCCGCACATTCTCCGGCTTCTTCTCGACCACGGGATCGGCGTAGCGATTGAGCTGCAGATCGATGCGCCAGACATTGTCCGGCTGCTTGTGCAGCAACGCCGAGCGTCCGGCATGAAACGGCGGATCGAACCAGAACCAACGTTCGGTCGGGAATTCCGCGGTCATCTTGACGTCGGCGATCAGGAACTGATCCTCGAACACCTGCCCCGCGAACTCGGCGCCGACCATCTGCCGCAGCGAGGAGCGCGCGCCGTCGCAAGCGACGACATATTGCGCCTGCAGGCGATAGGCGCCATCGGGTGTTTCGATGGTCAGCACCGCAGAGTCGTTGCGCTGCTCGACCGCGGCCACCTTGTTGCGCCAGCGCAGGTCGATCGCAGGCAGATCGCTGATGCGGTCGACCAGATAGGCCTCGGCGTAATATTGCTGGAGGTTGATGAAGGCAGGCCGCTTGTGGCCGTCCTCCGGCAGCAGATTGAACTGATAGAGCTGGGACTCGCCGTGAAAGATGCGGCCGACACTCCACACCACACCCTTGTCGACCATGCGATCGGCGACGCCGAGCCGGTCCCAATATTCCAGCGAACGTTTCGAGAAGCAGATCGCCCGCGAGCCCTCGCCGATGCGGTCGGCGTCGTCCAGAAGCACGACGCGCTGGCCGCGCTGGGCGAGATCGATCGCCAGCGACAGCCCGACCGGGCCTGCGCCCACGACCACGACCGGATGCTCGGCCGGACTTTGACCGGGGCGGTCCTGATCCGGGTGGCGGCGATAGCCGAACTGGGTCTTTGCTTGATAGGTATTGGCCTGATGCGTATTGGCCGGCGCCATACACTAACCTCGGCTCTGGTCAGAAGGGGACTGATCTGCTAGATAGTCTCACGTGCAACTATTATTGGACCGGAGCCGGCCGGCCGTCAACTGGAATTCGGAGCGCTCTCCTTGGCGAGGACATCCAGCGACATCGCGCTGAAGACAAAAGCAGCGGATGAAGCTTTACCGCGGCCCAAATCGCGGCTCGATCTGTTCAAGTTCGTGCCGTTCCGCCTCAACCGCATCGCTGCGGAAGTCAGTTCCGCGCTCGCCGTCGAGTACCAGGAGCGTCATGGCCTCGACATTCCGGCCTGGCGCGTGATTGCAACGCTCGGCTTCCGCAACGATGCCTGCAGCGCGCAATTCATCTCGCAATGTACCCGCACGCACAAATCCACCATCAGCCGCGCGGTCACGACACTGCTGCATGACGGCTTGATCGAGCGGGTTGAGAACGAAGCCGACCGCCGCGAATTCCGCCTGCAACTGACGAAGAAAGGCCGCGCGCTCTACGAGGATCTGTTTCCGCAATTGCTGCGGCGGGAAGACGAGATCCTCGCCTGCCTCTCCACACAGGAGCGCAAGCAGCTCTCGGCGCTGCTCGGCAAGATCGAGGACAGCCTCGACCTGATCCAGACCAGCGAAGAGGCCGACGCGAAGCAAGCCTATTGATTTGAGCGTGCGCGATTGCGGCGAGTTAATCGCCGCGACACATCAACGTGATCGACGCGTGTTCGCTCTGCCTCGCGGCGGGCACACCTGCCGAAACGGCTTAAAATCCACGTTTTTTGAAGCAGATTTCAAACCACGGCCGCGCGAACCTTTCCGCGGAGCAAGGTTGCTGACGTCCATGCAATGTAGCTGACGCCATTGCAACGTAGGTGATGCCGCGATGAACGACCCATTCAGAATGGCTTCGGGAAGCTGGGCGCATCTTTCGCTCACGGGTGGATGCCCCGCACCATCATGGTGCTCAACTTCGGAGAAGTTCGTCATGACCCGCGTCAGCAAATTCTCGATGGTTGCAATTGCCCTCGTCACCCTCGGCTCGTCCTTCACCGCGGCGTCGGCGACGCCCTGGCAGGCCGCTCACCCGCGCCGTGTCGAGGTGAACGACCGCCTCGCCGTCCAGAACTTCCGCATCAACCAGGGCGTGGCCAACGGCACGATCACGCCGCTCCAGGCCCAGCAGCTTCACGCTGAAGATCATGCCATCCGCACGGAAGAGCGGAGCATGGCCGGCTTCGACGGCAGCCACATCACCAAGGGCGAGCAATATCTGCTCAACAAGCAAGAGAACAACCTCAGCAAGCAGATTGGACCGTAAGCGACGCCGCTTCGGAGATCATGAGCCCTGTCGCCTCAGCCGCGGCAGGGCTCACGCCGTCAACCGCTCACTTCGCAAACGAGCGCGTCGGCGGCAGATGCAGCGCCCAGGCGTCGACCTTGTCGCTGGCGCGCGGATAGATCTCGGTCACGATCGGATCGTGGCCGGGAATGTAGCGGTCGGGATGTCCGGCAAGGCGTTCGATCGTCTCCCAGCCCACCGCCATGTCGCCGACATTGTAGACGATCGGAAACGGGCTGCGGCGCTGCAGATTGGCGTAATAATGCGCGGCGTCGGATGCCAGCACCACCGGCCCGCGCGCGGTCTCGACCTTCACCACCTGCAGGCCGTCGGAATGACCGCCGACACGGTGCACGGTGACGCCAGGCGCGACTTCACCATCACCCGAATAGAAGTTGACGCGTTCCCCATAGACATGGCGCACCATCTGCGTGACGTGCTCGACCGAGAACGGATGTCGCAGCAGTCCGTTGCACATGCAGCGTCCCGTCGCGTAGGCCATCTCGCGCTCCTGCAGATGGAAGCGCGCATTCGGAAAGCGATCGAGATTGCCGGCGTGGTCGTAGTGCAGATGCGTCACGATAATGTCGCGAATGCCGGATGCCGCGACGCCAAAGCGCTCCAGCGCATCGACGGGATTGAGCGTGAGCTTGCGCGCCCGCAAGCCCGCCTCCTCGGCATTGAAGCCGGTGTCGACCAGGATATCGCGCCCGTGCCCACGGATCAGCCAGACGAAATAATCGAGGTCCTGCGCCGCACTGTCATGCGGATCGGGCGCGAGGAAGTTCATGCTGGGGGTGCGCGGCGACATCGTCGCATAGCGCAAGGCGTAGATTTCGTAGGCATTTCCCATGGTATTGATCCCGGCTTTTGCTTTTCTGGTTGGACCGTCGGACTCACCAAGCCATTGCCGGCCGCAAAGGTCAAACATCGCAGGTTGCAGCGGACGCGGCCACAATGTGAGACCAATCACATCGTTGTCAGAGGTCCCAGCCTAAGATGGGCTGCCGGAGCTTCTGAACGACAATGTGCCGAGTAGAACCGTGACTGCCAAATTATTCCCCGCACCGCCGACCCGCGCGTCGCGGTCAATTGTCGCGATAGTGCCGAATCTCCAAGCGGTTGACGCCCCCGTTCGCCGGTTTGATAATGCACTTTGCGTAAGTTAAGGTCGCCGCGGCGCAAGCTGGGAACGGCGCCTTTTTGGCTGGACCGCGCTCATTATGAAAACTCGCTTCCTTTTTCTTCTGCCTTTGCTTGTCACGCTTATCCCGACCGCGCCGTCGCTCGCGGCCGGCGACCGCTTCGCGCTGATCATCGGCAACGCTAAATATCCTGATGCCGACAGCCCGCTGAAGGAGCCGATCAACGACGCCCGCGACATCGCCGACGAACTCAAGCGCGACGGCTTTACGGTCGAGGTCGGCGAGAACCTGACCGGCGACGGCATGCGCCGCGCCTTTGACAAGCTCTACGGCAAGATCAAGCCCGGCTCGGTGGCACTATTGTTCTACAGCGGGTTCGGCATCCAGTCGGCGCGCCAGAGCTACATGATCCCGGTCGATGCGCAGATCTGGACCGAGTCCGACGTCCGCCGCGACGGTTTCAGCATCGAAGCCGTCCTGGGCGAGCTCAACACCCGGGGTGCCGGCGTCAAGATCGCGCTGATCGACGCTTCCAGGCGCAACCCGTTTGAACGCCGGTTCCGCAGCTTCTCGGCCGGCCTGACCCCGGTGATCGCGCCGAACGGCACGCTGGTGATGTATTCGGCGGCACTGGCCTCGGTGGTGTCGGACGCCGGCGGCGACCACAGCCTGTTCGTGCAGGAATTGCTCAAGGAAGTCCGCGTTCCCGACCTCATGGCCGAGGAAACGCTGAACCGCACCAAGATGGGCGTCACCCGCGCCTCGCGTGGCGAGCAGGTGCCGTGGATCTCGTCCTCACTCGCCGAGGATTTCTCGTTCATTCCGGGTGCGAGCGGATCGCGTCCGACAGCAACGAACCCGCCGCCGGCGCCCCCCGCGCCATCGCCCACGCCTGTCGTCAACAACCCGCCTCCGGCTCCGCCCGCTCCTCCTCCGCCGCCGGCCCCACCGCCGCCGCCCGTGGTTGCGAACAATCCGCCGCCGGCGCCGCCGCCCGCACCTCCGGCGCCGTCGCCGAAACCTCAGGTGGACGCGGCGTTGCCTCCGCCGCCTCCACCAGTCAAGCCGACCGAGATCGCTCCGACGCCGCCGAGCGTTAATAGCGGCCCGAGCGCTGACGTGCTGGCGGAAGATCCCACCATCAAGGGCCTGACGGCCAAGATCGCCGCCAACCCTGACGACGTGAATGCGCTTTACCGGCGCGGCCAGGTCTATGCCAGCAAGGGCGCCTACGGCCTCGCCATCAAGGATTTCGACGACACGCTGCGGATCAATTCGAAGGACGTCGAGGCCCTCAACAACCGCTGCTGGACCCGGACCGTGGTCGGTGACCTCCAGGGCGCGTTGAAGGATTGCAACGAGGCGCTGCGGCTGCGACCGAATTTCGTCGATGCGCTGGACAGCCGCGGGCTGGTGAACCTCAAATCGGGGGCGGTGAAGAACGCCATTGCCGATTTCGACGCCGCCCTGAAGATCAATCCGCGCCTCACCTCCTCCCTTTACGGACGGGGTGTGGCGAAGCAACGCAACGGCTCGGCCCAGGAAGGCGCGCTAGACATAGCCAACGCCAAGGCGATGGATCCGAACATCGTGCAGGAATTCGCAAGTTACGGAGTGCGTTGATATTTTTTTGATTTGAGGCGGGCGGCAGCTCGAACCGCTGGCGGCGCAGCGAGACTAATCAAACGGATGCCGCAAGCGGCCTAGCCGGGGGGCCGTTGCCAGGATTTTGGAACCGCGCGGGCTAGCGCAGGAGGGACTAACAATGAGATTGGCTGCAAAGGGACTGACCGCGATCCTCTCCGTCATCACCATCGGCGCCGCCCTGTCGATGACACCCCTGCCCGCCTTCGCCGGCGACGACAGCAACAGCAAGAACGTCACCGAGGACGAGATCGTCCGCGCGCTGGCGCCGCCGCCGAAAAAACCCCTGACCCGTGGCCTCTCGATCACCCCGCAGGCCGATCCGGCGCCGAACCCGGCGGAAACCAAGCTGATCCAGACCGTCCGCGGCCGCACGACGCGCTCGCTCTCGTCGACCGAGCGCGAGGAACTCGCCTCCGCGGTCAAGGACAAGCCGAACATCGATCTCGAAATCACCTTCGACTACAACTCGGCCGATATCAGCACCAAGTCGCTGCCTTCCGTGCAGGCACTCGGCCGCGCGCTGACCAGCCCCGAACTGAAGGGCTCGACCTTCGTAGTCGCCGGCCACACCGACGCCGCTGGCGGCGACAATTACAATCAGGAACTGTCGGAACGCCGCGCGGATTCGATCAAGCGCTACCTCGTCGAGAAATACAGCATCGCCGCCACCGACCTCGTCACCGTCGGCTACGGCAAGAGCAAGCTGAAGGATCCCAGCCAGCCGATGGCGGAGCTGAACCGGCGCGTGCAGGTCGTGAACATGGAAAACAAGGCCACCGCATCGAAGTGACCACGGCGCAATCCTTTGCAGTGACAAGTCGTGATGTGGTGTAAAGTCTCGATCCCAGCGCGCGTCCCGCAGCCCTGCGGGACGCCGCTTCGTTTCAGGAAAACGCTCCCGATAACCTCGAGCCAGGCCAGGATGATCCGGCGATGAACATCTCCGAATATCTCAAGCCTGCCGGAACCGTGGTGTTCATCCTGGCGCTCGGCGTCGGCTATTACTGGTTCGAGCATCGGCGCCCTCCCGAGGAGAAGGAGACGCCGGGCGAGGCGCACGTCATCGTGACGAAGTCGACCAATGCCTGCTTCTCCGACCTGGTGCGCGTAACCGGCTTCTTCGTGCCGCGGCGCGAGGCCGTGGTCGTGGCCGATCAGGAAGGATCGAAGGTCACCGATCTCTTCGCCACCGAGGGCGCCCTCGTCACCGACAATCAGGAGCTGGCGCGCCTGTCGGCGCCGCCGCAAATGCCGGGTCAGCCGCAACGACCGGGCCCGCAGGGTCCGATCTCGCTGAAGGCACCTGCGGCGGGCCTGATCACGGAAGTCCGCACCATCGTCGGCGCACCGGTCTCGCCGCAGGCAGGACCGATGTTCCGGATCGCCGTCAACAACGAGATCGAGCTGGATGCGCAGGTTCCCGGCGTGCACATGCCGAAGCTCAGCACGGGCGCGACGGTGCGCATCAGCCGGGATGACGCCGCCGATTTGATCGGTCGGGTCAGGCTGGTGTCACCCGAGATCGACCGCAACACGCAGCTCGGCCGCGTCCGCATCAGCGTCACCAACAATCCCTCATTGAAATCAGGCATGTTCGCCCGCGCGTCGATCGACGCCAAGCGAAGCTGCGGCGTCGCGGTTCCCAAGACCGCGATCGACCATCTCACCGTGCAGGTGGTCAAAGGCAACACCGTCGAGACACGCAGGGTGCGTGTCGGACTGACCTCCGACACCCAAACGGAAATTCTGGAAGGCGTCGATGTCGGCGAGATCGTCGTGGCCGACGCCGGCTCGTCGCTCCATGACGGCGACCAGATCAAAACCATGTTCGCCGATGAACTCGATCGTACGCGGGGTCGCTGATGGCACTCAATATCTCGGCATGGTCGATCCGTCATCCGCTGCCGTCCGTCGTCTTTTCCTTCATCCTGCTGCTGCTCGGCTGGGCCTCCTTCACCAAGCTCGCCGTGACGCGGCTGCCCTCGGCCGACATTCCCGTGATCTCGGTCGCGGTGTCGCAATTCGGCGCGGCGCCGGCCGAGCTTGAATCCCAGGTCACCAAGACCATCGAAGATGCCGTGTCCGGCGTCGAAGGCGTGTGGCACATCACCTCGTCGATCACCGACGGCCTGTCGATGACCACGATCCAGTTCGCGCTGTCGACCAACACCGACCGCGCGCTCAACGACGTCAAGGACGCGGTGACGCGCGTGCGTTCGAACCTGCCGCAGAACGTCACCGAGCCGCTGATCCAGCGCGTCGACGTCATCGGCCTGCCGATCGTCACCTATGCCGCGATCTCGCCCGGCAAGACGCCGGAGCAGCTGTCCTATTTCGTCGACGACGTGGTCAAGCGTGCCATGCAAGGCGTCCGCGGCGTCGCCCAGGTCGAGCGCATCGGCGGTGTCGAGCGCGAGATCCTGGTCTCGCTCGATCCCGACCGTCTGCAGGCGATGGGATTGACCACCGTCAATGTCAGCCAGAGCCTGCGCGGCACCAATGTCGACGTCGCCGGCGGCCGCGCCGAAATCGGCAAGAACGACCAGGCCATCCGCACGCTGGCCGGCGCCAAGACGCTGGGTGATCTCGCCGGCACCATGATCCCGCTGTTCGCGGGCGGTGAAGTGCGGCTCGACGATCTCGGCACCGTCACCGACACCATCGCCGACCGCCGCACCTTCGCCCGCTTCAACGGCGAGCCGGTCGTCGCGCTTGGCATCAAGCGTTCCAAAGGCGCCAGCGACGTCGTCGTCGCGGCCGCCGTACAGAAGCGCATCGATGCGTTGAAGGCGGCCTATCCCGACGTCGATTTGAAGCTGATCGACACGTCGGTCGAATACACCAAGGGCAATTACGAGGCCGCGATCTCGACCTTGTTCGAGGGCGCCATCCTCGCGGTCGTGATCGTGCTGCTATTCCTGCGCGATTTGCGCGCCACCATCATCGCCGCGATCTCATTGCCGTTGTCGATCTTCCCGGCGTTCTGGGCGATGGACATTCTCGGCTTCTCGCTCAACCTCGTCAGCTTCCTCGCCATCACGCTGTCGACAGGTATTCTGGTCGACGATGCCATCGTCGAAATCGAGAATATCGTGCGGCACATGAACATGGGCAAATCGCCCTACCGTGCCGCGCTTGAAGCCGCCGACGAAATCGGCCTCGCGGTGATCGCGATTTCGCTGACCATCATCGCGATCTTCGCGCCCGCGAGCTTCATGTCGGGTATCGCCGGGCAATTCTTCAAGCAGTTCGGCATCACGGTGTCGGTGCAGGTGTTCTTCTCGCTGCTGGCGGCACGCTTCGTCACGCCCGTGCTCGCGGCCTACTTCCTCAAACACCACACCCATGAAGAGCCGCCGCCGGGCCGTATCTTGCGGGGCTATCACAGCGTCGTCGCTTGGTCGGTGAAGCACTATTTCTTCACGGTGCTGATCGGCTTCGGAATCTTCGCGGCCTCGATCTGGAGCATCACGCTGCTGCCGCAGGGCTTCCTGCCGACGCAGGACAGTGCGCGATCGCTGATCGCCCTCGAACTGCCGCCCGGGACCCAGCTCGCCTACACCGAAAAGGTCACCGAGAACATCGTGACCCAGCTGCGCAAGCGAGCGGAGGTGAAGAGTATCTTCGTCGACGGCGGCCGCGTTCCGCCCGGCACCCAGGAAGTCCGGCGCGCATCGCTGATCATCAACTACGTGCCGAAGGCCGATCGCAAGATCACCCAGCGCGAACTCGAATTCTCCATCAGCCAGGAGCTGGAGAACATCCCAGATCTGCGCTTCTGGTTCCTGGACGAGAACGGCCTGCGCCCGATTTCGCTGGTCGTGACCGGTACCGACGCCAACATCGTCAACAACGTCGCAAGCGAGCTTGCGACGCAGATGAAGCGGATTCCGACCATCTCCAACGTGATCTCGGAAACGTCGCTGGAGCGGCCCGAACTGCGCATCGAACCGCGCGCCGATCTCGCAGCACGGCTCGGCGTCTCGACGGAAAGCCTGTCGCAAACCATTCGCGTCGCCACCATCGGCGACGTCGGCCCTGCGCTCGCCAAATTCGACGTCGGCGACCGGCTGGTCCCGATCCGGGTGCAGCTCGAGGACACCGCGCGCGGCAATCTGAAGACGCTCGAGCAATTGCGGGTGCCGCTCGGCGAGCACGGCGAGAAAGGCGGCGTTCCGCTGTCCGTCATCGCCGACGTCAAGCTCGACCAGGGACCGACCAGCATCAACCGCTACGACCGAGACCGGCAGGCGACCGTCGCCGCCGACACCGTCGGTACCACCGCGCTCGGTGATGCCACCAAGCTGATCAACGAACTCCCGGTGATGAAGAGCCTGCCGAAGGGCGTGAAGGTCTCACCGTCGGGCGACGCCGAGAGCCTGAACGAATTGTCCGACGGCTTCGCCACCGCGATGAAGGCCGGCCTGTTGATGGTCTATGCGGTGCTGGTGCTGCTGTTCGGCACCTTCCTGCAGCCGATCACCATTCTGTTCTCGCTGCCGCTGTCGATCGGCGGCGCCATCGCAGCCCTGCTCGTCACCGGCAAGCAGCTGACCACGCCGGTGTGGATCGGCATCCTGATGCTGATGGGCATCGTCACCAAGAACGCGATCATGCTGGTGGAGTTCGCCATCGAATCGATCAACGCCGGCAAGCCGCGCGACGAGGCGATGATCGACGCCGGCATGAAACGCGCCCGACCGATCGTGATGACCACGATCGCGATGGCCGCCGGCATGATGCCGAGCGCACTCGCGGTCGGCGCCGGCGGCGAGTTCCGTTCGCCGATGGCGCTCGCGGTGATCGGCGGCCTGATCTTCTCGACCGTGCTGTCGCTGGTGTTCGTGCCCGCGATGTTCATGGTGATGGACGATCTCGGCGCGCTGATCTGGCGCTTCGGCAAGCGCCTGATCGTGCACAGCGAGGATGCTGACGTCGCCAGCGGTCATCATGAGGCGGTAGAAGCGCCGCCGGCGCCGAGGAGCATCGTGCACCCTGCGGCAGAGTAAACGCCGCCCAATTCGCAGCGAGGTGAGGTTCCTCGCTGCGGCTTCCTGTTCCTACTCGTTCCGCGCGATCGCTGTCAGCTTGGTCATGTTCCGCAGCAGGATGCGCCCGCGCTGGAGATCCAGGATCGCCTCTTTGCGCCAGGCCTGAAGCTGGCGGTTGACGCTCTCGCGGGCGGCGCCGACGAAGACGCCGAGCTGTTCCTGCGAGATGTGCACCTCGGAACCGAAATCGGCCGCGAGCGCGCAGAGCCGCCGCGCCAGCCGCACCGGCAGAGGCTGCAACATGGATTCTTCCATGCGCTCGCTCTGCCAGCGGATGCGCTGGCACAGCAGCGCGATGATCTTGATCGCGACCTTCGGCTCGCGTTCGAGGAAGGCGAGGAAGTCTTCGCGCCGCAGCACGAACAATTCGCTGACCTCGCCGGCAGTGGCGTCGGCGGTGCGGTTCTGGCCGTCAAGCACCGCAACCTCGCCGAACAGATCGCCCGGACCCATGAAGTTCAGCGTCAGCCGGCTACCATCGGAGGCACCGGTCTCGATGCGGACCTGCCCACGGCGCACGCCGAACAAGGCGTCACCCGCATCGCCCTTCTGGAACAGCACCTCACCATTCGACAGATGCTGGGTGTGGCAGAGGTTGGACAGCCGCTGGAGTTCGTCCGCACCGAGGTCGGCGAACATGGCATTCATTTTCAGAATGACCGCAAATTCGGCCTGCTTGCTCATTTCAAAGTCCTTGTGAATTTCTTTGGCAAATCGCTTGGAAGCATCGACGTCACAGTCGCGTAAAACCGCGTGAGGGAAGTGTGTCATAAGTCACATAAGTTTGCAGCACCCTCCGATTATTTTTAGGTGGCTGGAGCGGCTTGGTGTCCGGGGCTAAGCTCTGGCGCGGAGGACGGGTGTGCAAGGTTTGGTGCCCGCCTGGATTGATGCCGCGTGCTCGCCGTTGGGAACTGGAGATGAGAGCAGTTAAATTCGCCGGCGCGGCGGTGGTGGTGGTCATCATCCTGGTCGCGCTCCTGCTGGTGATCGGGATCCCCTCGGGCTTCCTGACGTCGAAGATTGCCGCCCGCGTTGAGAGTGCGACCGGCTATCGCCTGACGATCGACGGCGGGACGAAGATCAGCCTGTGGCCGACGCTGAACATCACGTTGAACGATTTGACGCTGCAGAATCCCAGGGATCGCAGCGGCATCACCAAGGTGACGATCGAGCGCGTGCAGGTCGACATGACGCTGTCGAGCGCATGGTCGGGCCGACCCGAGATCCGCGAGATAAGCGTCACCCATCCGGTGCTGTACCAGCCGATGCTGCGCGATCGCCTGCCCAATGCGGATACATCGTCGAAGCCGTTGGCAGCCGACATGGATGGCGTGACCATCGACCGCGTCAGGATCACGAACGGCGAAGTCG
>JAEWHT010000158.1 GCA_023387695.1 Pseudomonadota bacterium
CCTGGAGCTTGACCGTGTCATCCAGCTCGATGCTGGAATTGTCCGTGATCGTCGAACCCGACACCGTGACGCCGTCCAGCGTCAGCTTGGCATCGGCGATGACCGAGTTCGTGCTCAGCGTCGCGCCGCTATCGATCTTGCTGGCGACGGTGACATCGATCGTACCGCTGCCGTTGATGGCGCCGCCCGAAATCTCGGTGCCCGAGAGGGTCAGGATCTTGCCGTCGTCGACCTGCACGGTGCCGTTGTTGGTCACGGTGTCGTTGAGCAGCGTCGCAGCGCCGGCGATCTCCAGCGTGCCGTTGTTGGTGACCGCACCCTTGGCATCTGCCGAGGCGCCCTGGATCGTGGCGCCGCCCTGGAGCTTGACCGTGTCATCCAGCTCGATGCTGGAATTGTCCGTGATCGTCGAACCCGACACCGTGACGCCGTCCAGCGTCAGCTTGGCATCGGCGATGACCGAGCTCGTGCTCAGCGTTGCCCCGCCATCGATCTTGCTGGCGACGGTCACGTCGATCGTGCCGCTGCCGTTGATGGCGCCGCCCGAAATCTCCGTGCCCGACAGCGTCAGGATCTGGCTGCCGTCGACCGTCACCGTGCCGTTGTTGGTCACGACATCGTTGAGCAGTGTCGCTGCGCCGGCGATCTCCAGCGTGCCGTTGTTGGTGACCGCACCTTTGGCATCTGCCGAGGCGCCCTGGATCGTGGCGCCGCCCTTCAGGGTCACGGTATCGTCGAGCTCGACACTGCCCTTGTCGGTGATGGTCGTGCCATCGACCGTCATTGCGTCGAGCATCAAAGCCTGGAGACTCTCGACCGTCACGAATCTGGTGCTGAGCGTAGCACCGCCGTCGATGGCGCTTTCGCCGGTGACGTCGATGGTTCCGGCACCGGCGATCGAGCCGCCGCGGATCTCCGTGCCCGACAGCGTCAACGTCTGGCCGACATCGACCGTCACCGTGCCGTGATTGGTCACGACGTCGTTGAGCAGCGTTGCCGCCCCCTCGATCTCCAGCGTGCCATTGTTGACGATCGGGCCGCTTGCGCCGGTAGAGGGACTTTCGGAGAATTGGACCGGGCCGATGGCAAAGTCGTTCGGCGAATAGGTCGCGCTGGTCACCAAGAATTCGATCGTGGCGATGTCAGCGCTGCTGCTGACGAAGTCGATGAAGATCGCCGAACCATCAGCGTAGCCGTTGCTCACGCCGTTTTCGCTGACCGTACCGATTACGTTGCCGCCGAGGTCATAGGCGATGATCTCGGCGGTGAAGGCGCCGTAATAGTCGGCCTGGATCTGCGCACCCGCTGACGAGACGGGTGCCGCGAATTTGATCGTGATGTCGGGCCCGGCTTGATAATCCCACAGGAGATGGGTGCCAGCCGCAAAATTTCCGGACCAACCATTGCTCTGATCAAGGCGCAAGAATATGCCGCCGGCGGAAGAGACCGTGCCGCCGCTGCCATCGGTCGCGACGACCTGCTGCGGACTACCGAGCACGGTGAATGACGTGCCGAGCTGTCCCCAGTTGAACTCGACCGTCGCGGGGCTTCCACCCTTCGGGGCGAAGACGCTCGAACCACCCTTGATCACCGCGCCGCCGGTCAGCTTCACGGTGTTGTCGATTGTGATGCTGCCCTTGTCCGAGATCGTCGTGCCATCGACCGTCGCGGTATCGAGCGTCAGGGTCGCGCCGGCCTCAACGGTCACTGCGCTCGTGCTGAGCGTCGCACCGCCATCGATCTTGCTGGCGCCGGTGACGTCGATGGTGCCGGTGCCATTGATGGCGCCGCCGGAAATCTCCGTGCCCGACACTGTCAGCGTCTGGTTGCCGTCGACCTTGACCGTGCCGTTGTTGGTCACGACGTCATTGAGCAGCGTCGCGGGACCGGAGATCTCCAGCGTGCCGTTATTGGTAACCGGGCCGCCCTTGATCTCGGCGCTGTCCTGGAGCTTGACGGTGTTGTCGAGCTCGATGCTGGCATTGTCGGTGATGACAGAACCCGACACCGTGACGCCATCCAGCGTCAGCTTGGCGTCGGCCGTGACTGTCGCCACGCTCAATGTGGCGCCGCTGTCGATCGTGCTGGCGCCGGTAACGTCGATGCTGCCGTCACCCTTGACGGCGCCACCGCTGATCGTGGCGTCGTTCAGGATCATCTCCGCGTCGGCGTCGACAATGACGTTGCCCGAGTTGTTGATGATCGAGCCCTTATCGACCGTCAGCGTAGCATCCGCAAAGACTTCGATCGTGCCGAGCGCTGCATTGCCAACAGTCTCGTTCGCGAACTCGACCGCGCCCTTGACCTTGACCGCGCCGGAATTATTCAGCGTACCGTTTTCGATCAGGCTGGTGCCATCGAGTTCCAGCGTCCCGAGCATGGTGACGGTTCCGCCGTCGATCGTCACGGCATCGGCCACCAGCGTCGCAACGGAATCGACCTGAACGGTGCCGCCGGCATTGGCAATGCCGGTGTCGAGCGTCAGCGTGCCGCCTGACAATTCGATCATGCCGGAATTGGCGATAGTGGTCAGCGTGTCGATGATACCGCCCGCGGCCAGCGTAAGCGTGCCCGCATTGGTGATTGTAACGGTGTTGGTGACGACCTTGCCGGACGTCCGGGTGATCGTCTCGACATCAATCGCACCGCCCACCAGAACGGTGCCATCGGCCGCGTTGGTGAACTTCGCGTCAGCATTGAGCGTGAGCTTGCCTGCGAGCGTCAGACTGCTGTGGTTGATGACTTCCGGCGCCGTGTGATCGACGGTCGTGTCGTAGTCATCCATCGTCAGCGACTTACCGTATGCCGCTGCGTCAATCGTGACGGGATAGGACGGCGTCAGCCCGTGCAGCTGATCTGTAATGACGATGACGTCGTCATTACTCGTCGGCACGGTGCCGGTTTCCCAGTTGGCGCCGGTCTTCCAGAAGCCGCCTGACGGAGAGCCCGTCGCGATCCACACCACAGCAGGCGCGTCGGTGCCGGTGATCGTGACCGTGATGGTCTGGTCCGAGGTTGCGCCTTGCGAGTCCGTGACCGTCACGGTGTAGGTCAGCGTCAGCACCTCGCCCTTCGGAATGAAGTCCGCGAGGTAGACCGGAATGTCTTTCAGCGACCAGTTGATCGTTCCGGTGCCGGTTCCGGTGCTGTCTTTGCCGTTTGCGATCGAAACCAGCAGGGCATTGGACAGGAATGTGTAGATGCTCTCCGGCACGGTGCCGTCGGGCAGCACCGCGCTGAATTCGGACACGGCCACCGTGTGCGTGTCGGTGAGATCGACATCGGTGAAGGTCAGCGTGCCGGAGGTCGGGACCTCGCTGGTCAGCGGACCGCCCGGGACGCTGGTGCCACCCGCGAAGGTGATGGTCGGCGCGTCCGAGGTGATCACCGGCTTGTCGTTGGTGCCGGTAATGACGATGGTGATGTCTTGCGTGACGATGCCGGGATCGTCCACGAAGTTGTTGTTGAGGATGATGGTGTATTTCAGCGTCAGCGTCTCGCCCGCGGCGAGAAAATCGAAGGCGCTGTCCGGAACGCTGAAGGTCCAGATCGCAGAGCCGTTGCTATCGTTGGTCGACGTCGGAACGACGGTGATATTGACCTCGGTGGCGACGATGTCGTGCTTTTGCAGCGCCGAGAGCGTGGCCGTCACATCTTGCTTGCCCGCCATATAGACGTAGCTGCCGTCGTCGAGCACGACCTTCACGGTCGGCCGGTCACCGAGATTGTAATCGAGAAAAGTGGCCTTGCCGATGATGACGTCGGCGGTCTTCACGCCTGTCTGGCCGGCAACCTCGGTCAGGTTGAACGTGGCCTTGGGGAAGGTGCCGGTGGCATCGAGGCTCGCTAAGAAGAGCGAATCCACGGTTGCAATACGGCCCCCAGCGGTCGCGTTGTTCGCCGGCGCTTGCGTCTGGCCGTTGTTGCCGTAGTTGACGGTTTGAGTGTAGGTCGCCTGCGCGGTCGCACCGCTTTGCGTCTTGATCAAGACGTTGTTGCCGTCCTGCGTCAGACTGTCGGTGAAGTTCGTGGTCAGCTTGGTGTTGGTGCCGTTGTCCGTGAACTTCAGCGTGAACACGTCCGTGATCAGCTTCTGCACGTCCGGCGACAACAACGCATTGGTGATCGAGACATTGCCGCCGCTGATCTGGATCATCTGGCCGGCCTGGTTGACCGTCGCGATCGGCAGCAGCGTCAGCTTGTCGAACAGGATGTAGGAGCCGGTGGTGCCGTTCGGTTCGACCAGCACCTGGAAACTCACCTGCGGCTGAGGTTCAGGGTTGGGAACGGCGGCTGTCGGCGCCGGAATGACGAAACTGATCTGGTTCAGCACGGCCGTACCACGGATGCCCATGGTGGCGACCGGCGTGTCGACCTTCATGTCGCCGTGCTTGGCGGTCTCACCGGCGACGAAGGTGATGGTGCCGGCAACCAGGCTGAGCAGCGAGGAATTGTTCGACCCGTTGGGGTCGTAGACCATCTCGTTCAGCACCATCCGCGCGTTGGAGGACAGGCCGAACACGGTACCGTCGATGAAGGTGATGCCGAGCGTCGAGTCCGAGCCGGTCGAGACCACGTCGCCTTTCTCGACATTGTCGCCGTTGTTCAGGATGACCGAGACGCCATTGCGGATCGCGGTCGCGCTGCCGGTCAGCTTGGTGACATGGCCGATGACGTGAGCCGCGTCGGCAGCAGGCGCGGCCTGCGCGACCTGAACGTAACCCGTGAGCGCGCTGACGATGTCGCCGGTGAGATGCGCGCCGTCGGGCGAGGAGATCGCCGCGCGCTTGTCGCCCCTGAAATAATCGTGAGCTACGAACTCGTGGCCGTCATGCGAGATCACGAGATCAAGACCGGCGCGCTTGAAATCGCCGTGGAAGATCAGGTTGGGGTCGGCAACGACGACTGCGCCATCAGGCACGTGACCGTGCGCCTTGGCGGTAAAGGAATCGACATGGTCATGGCCGGGCGAGTGAGAACCCTGGCCGTCCAAGGAGATCGCGGCGTCAAATTTGCCAGCGTAATTCAAACGGGCACCGGAAAATGGTTAATATGTAAGTAAGTATCGACCGCTAATGCTTGCATATCATTACCAAGTCCTTAGCGAAACCATCTATTGCTTGTGTGATTTTGCGTGACTTGGCTGTCAGCGACTATGCTTACGGCGACATTCAAAGAATAACCGAAGTAACCCTGGCGGGATCGGTAAGTATAGCTTTGATAAATTCAGCGCATTCCCCGCCATCCCACGTATTCCAAAATATCAACTCGAGCACGGATACTTGTGTCATCTTTTCTTCGTAGTGCCCCGCAGCATCCTGCGGCAAATACGGAGTTAAATCTGTGATGCAACTAACAGAACCCGTGAAATAGCGGGTCATTAGCCATAGGACGCAGAATCGGCGCCCCCACAACCTCTACCTGCAAATGGTTCCATTTCGCGGCAGCCGAGGCTCCTCCGGCTCCGATTTGTAAAATTTTACGGACCTCAGGCAGGCCCGCTTCAGCCTACCCCGCGGTTTTGGGGCCCCACCCCAGCGCGTTAAGCAGAACAAAACGGCCTGCCTCGCACTATCTCCGCGAAAGCAACAAGCCCGGCACGTCGAGGTCGAGGGGGACCTGACGAAGCCGGAAAGGGGATGTCAGATGGAGACCGCTGCTCGCTCGCGCGCCTGGCGCGCTATCCTTGTCCTGTGCGGATTGATCCTGTTCGGATCGGCCGCCGAGCTTCGTGCCGGCACATTGCTGTCACCGGGCGCGGGTGTGTTCGTGCGCAAATCCGCCGAGCCGTTCGGCGTGTTCGCCTTCGCGATTTCCACCGGCGGGCTCCGGCAGAAATGGCTCGCATTAAAGGACAAGCTCGACGACGACATGGTGCAGCTCGCGCTCTGCGACGGCGACCGCGACAATTGCGCCTCGCCCGCCGCACTGAAGCTGCTCGCCATCGTTGACCAGGCCCGCACCCGCGACGGCCGTGCGCTGCTCGGCGAGACCAACCGTGCCATCAACCTCGCCATCCGCGCCGAAAGTGACGGTGCCGAAGACATCTGGAGCTCTCCGCTCGAGACCTTCCAGCACGGTGCCGGCGATTGCGAGGATTACGCCATCGCCAAGCTGGCCGCACTGCGGCTTGCCGGCGTCGCAGCCGAGGACCTCCGCATCGTCGTGGTGCGTGACACCCGCAGCGGCGAAGGTCACGCGATTGCCTCCGCAAAGCTCGACGGCCATTGGCTGATGCTGGATAACCGTCGCATGGCGATGGTCGAGGATGACGATGCGCGCAACTATCAGCCGCTGTTCGTGCTCTACCAGTCGGCCGTGCTGAGATATGCCGCCGACCCCGTACGCGTCGACAGCCAACGGGTGTCGATGGTAGCCACCGAGGTGCGTTAATCGCGAAGTGGCTTCATGGCCCGGATGCGGCGTCAGCGAAATCCGGGCCGCGATCCCTTAGCAACACAAACCCATTTCGCCGAACGATCCAGGACGCTAGCATGGCCACGGCAATGCCGGGGGCAATGGGAATGCGGGTGATCGTGGTGACTGTGCTTGCGCTGCTGGCGTTACTGGCATTGCCGATAGCACCAGGCTTCGCGCAAACCGGCACATCCGATCGCTCAATTGCCGACAGGCTGCCGCTGTTCGCCCAGAACAACTGCCAGCAGATCCGCGACCCCGGCAATCAATTGTTCTGCGGTGATCCCCAGCTGTCTGCCGCGGCCGAGAAGCTCTCCACCGCCATCGAGGCACGGCTCGCCCGCCTGCCCGACCGCCTGCCCGCGATCGAAGAGAACGCGATCTGGAATCGCCAGCGCAATCTCGGCTGCGGCATCGTCGGCCAGACCGCGGTCCGCACTGAAGACTTCGACCGGGTGAAGGCTTGCCTTCTCAAGGTGACCGAGGATCGCGCCACGATCGTGCGCGACCCCGATTTCGACTGTCTTGCAGCCAACACGGCGGCCGGCGCACTGATCTGCGCGGACCCGTCGCTGGCGCTCACCGAGACCGAGCTCAACAGCCAGGTGCTCGGCCTGATCGGCAAGCTGGATCCGACCGCCGCGCGCTTTGCCTTTGCCGAATACGGTCGCTGGACGCGCGAGCGCGATCGCAAGTGCAATCTGGTCGGCAAGGAGAACGTGCCGCCGCAGGAGCTTGGCTCGGCGGAAGACTGTCTCGCCGACTATCTGAAGCGCAAGACCGATGAGATCGCGACCGCCAAGGGCGACCCGAAGAAAGTGTTTGGCCGGCAGGTCGCGGCCAGGGAGCCCGACACCGACGCCGTCGATTTCTGCGCGGCACGCATCCACGCCGCGAATTCCTGCGGCAGTTTCCTTCGCATCAACCGCGTCTATGCGCTGGACAGCCAGGTAACCGATCAGGAAGCGCAGGTTACCGGCGAGATCGAGATGGTCGTGCTGGCGCCGTTCACGGCCTGCAGCAAGGTCGCCTCCTCCTGCACCGGCACCTGCTGGGACGCAGCGACCGGCCGCCCGCAACCGGGCGCCGCCAACAAGGAGCGCTCCGCGGCAGCCTTCAACGTCACGCGCCGCCTGAGGATCCAGCGGACCTTTGCATTCGTGAAAGCCGCGGACGGCTGGCGCTGTAAGGAAGACGAGCTGGCGCCGGTGAATTCGGGCAACGCGGGCGGCGGATCGTGAGGTGCTCACCCTCACCTTGTGGGAGGGTGAGCCAGCCTTCAATCAAAACATCAGATTGTCCTTCACGAGCACCCAGCGGCCGCCCTTGACCTGCTGCACCTGGGTGATGGTGTTGGCGAGGTGATCGGTCTTGGAGAACTTGGTCGGCGGCGAGCTGAAGATGTCGAGGAATTTCTCGCCCGACTCCAGCGAGTCCAGCATCTTCTGTCCGGTCAGATCCTTACCGGCCTTGTTGGCGTAGAACGCAAACGTCATCACCGCGTTGTAGCCGATGATGGCCTGCGTGTTGGCATCGGTGTTGAACATCTTCTTGTAGTTGATGAGCCAGTCGTGGACCTTGCCCTTGGCGGTGTCCTCATAGGGAATCTCGAAGCCCGAGGCCGCATAGAGGCCTTCGACCGCCTCTTTGCCCAGCGTCGGCACCTCCAGCACGTTGGTCGGCGTTGCACCGAGGAAGGTGACGTCCCAGCCGAGCTTCTTGGCTTCCGTCATCGCACCGATGGTCTCGCGGATGATGGTGCCGAGCACGACGAGATCGCAGCCGTCGGACTTCATCTTGGCGATCTGCGCACTGAAATCGGACGACCCGCGCTTGAAGCTTGTGATCGAGGCCGGTTGCACCTTCATGGCGGTGAGCTGCTGGTTGAACCCGTCGAGCACGTTCTTCCCGTACTCATCGTCCTGATGCATGATGCAGGGCTTCTGGAAATTCTTCCACCCCATCATGTATTTCAGCGCGGCGCGCGTGCTCTCGACGTAGGGCAGCAGATTGTTGAACTTCAGCCGCTCCTGCGGCTTGGCGGGATCGAACTTGAACGTGAATTCGGCGGCCGTCAGCGGGAACAGCTGCAGCACGCCGGCGTCGAACAGGATATCCTGCGCGGCGAGGACGGTCGGCGAGCCCATCGGGCCGATCATGGCGAAGATCTTGTCGCGCTCGACCATCTTCTGCGAGGCGAGCACGGCCTTCTTCGGATCGTAGCCGTTGTCCTCGAGAATCATCTTAAGCTTGCGGCCCTGGATGCCGCCGGCCGCGTTGATCTCCTCGACCGCCATCTTCATGCCGTTGGAGACCGGCACACCCCAGACCTTGATCGGACCAGAGAGATCCTGATGGGTGCCGATGACGATCTCGTTGGCCGAGATGCCTTCATTGGTGACCTTGGTTTGCGCGACGGCCGGCAGACAGGTGAGCGCCAGCGCACTTACAGCAAGGCCGAACGCTTTCAACGATTTCGACATTGACGTCTCCTCTCCTTAAGGCCCGTGTGACGCGAAGGGCGGGGCCATCACCGCTTCGCCTTGTTTGCACGCGCATGCGTGCGCTAGGCCACCGCACGTTCGCGATACATCGCGTCGATCTCGGCGGCATAGCGCTTGTTCACGAAATTGCGTTTTAGCTTCATGGTCGGTGTCAGCTCCTCGTCCTCCGGCGTGAGCTGACGTTCGATCAGGTAGAATTTCTTGACGGTCTCGACGCGGGCGAAGTTCACGTTGACGCCCTCGATCTCGCGCCAGATCAGGTCCTGGATTTCGCCGGCGCGGCAGAGGCTCGCGTAGTTGGTGAAGGGGATGTCGTGATCCTGCGCGAATTTCTCGACGTTCTCCTGGTCGATCATCACGAGGCAGGTGAGATACGGCCGCTTGTCGCCGATCACGACGGCGTCCGAAATATAGGGCGAGAATTTGAGCTGGTTCTCGATCTCGGACGGCGTGATGTTCTTGCCGCCGGAGGTAATGATGATGTCCTTCATCCGGTCAGTAACGCGGACGAAGCCCTCATTATCGATGGTGCCGACGTCGCCGGTGTGCAACCAGCCGCGCGCATCGATGGTCTCCGCCGTCTTCTCGGGCTGGTTCAGATAGCCCATGAACAGGAAGTCGCCCTTGATCAGGATCTCGCCATCGGGCGAGAGCGCAACCTCGCCCCAGGGCACAGCGGTGCCGACCGAGCCGAGCTTGATGCGTTCGCCCGGCATCATGGTCGCGACGCCGCAATTCTCGGTCTGGCCGTAGACCTCGTGCATGTCGATGCCGAGCGCGAGGTACCAGCGAATGAGTTCCGGCGCGATCGGCGCAGCACCCGTGAAGGCGATGCGGCAACGGTCAAGCCCGATCATGCGGCGGATGTTGCGGAAGGCGAGATGGTAGGCGATGCGGTTGGCGATGCGCAGGGCCAGCGGCGGCGTCCGGCCCTCGATCCGGCAATCGACCATGCGATAGCCGATCGCGATGGCGCGACGATAGACCCATTGCTGGAGCGGCGTTGCATCCTTCAGGGCGATAGTGATGGCCGAATAGAATTTCTCCCAGATGCGCGGCACCGCCAGGAACACGGTCGGCTGCACCTCGCGCAGATTGTCCGGCACGGTCTCCGGACTCTCGGCAAAATTCATGACCGAGCCGAGCGCGACCGAAATGTAATAGCCGCCGATGCGTTCGGCGACATGGCAAAGCGGCAGGAAAATCAACCGGTCATCGTCGTCGCGCGCCGGGATGAAATCATTGGCGTGCCGCATCTGGTGCGTGACGCTGCGGTTGGCGTGCATCGCGCCCTTGGGCGGACCGGTTGTGCCGGACGTATAGACAAGAACGGCGAGATCGCCGGCACTGCGGCTGTCAATCATCTCCTGCCACAGCGCCTCGCGGCCGATCATGTGATTGCGGCCGAGCGCGCGAAATTCGTCCAGCGACATCACCATGTCGTCGGAGAAGCCGCTGAGGCCCTCCATGTCGAACACCACGACCCGTTGCAGGTTGGCACAGCGGGCACGGCAGGTGAGTATCTTGTCGAGCTGTTCCTCGTCTTCGGCAAAGATCACCCGCGTCGTGGAGTCATTGACGAGATATTCGACCTGGGTCGACGCATCGGTCGGATAGATGCCGGAAGAGACACCGCCGGCGCAGAGGATGCCCATGTCGGCGTAGATCCATTCGGGCACGGCATTGGCGATGATGGAGGCGACATCGCCGGGCCTGAAACCGATGGCGTGAAGGCCGTAGGCTATTTCCTTGGAGATCTGCAGCCATTCGTGCCAGCTCGTCGGCTGCCAGATACCGAACTTCTTCTCGCGGATCGCAGGCCTGTCGCCGCGCACCTCTGCGGCACGCAGAAAGCTCTTTGCGATCGTATCAGCGACCGTCAGCACCGCCGGTCGGGCCATGCGCATCTCCTCGTTGCCGCTTAAGTCGTCATCTCCACGTCTTCTTCTTTTTCCAACGCCGTTCGCCTCGCGCGCCCTGTTCCTTGGCGCCGAGATAGAATTCCTGGATGTCCTGCGAATGCATCAGGCGGTCGCAGCTGTCGTTCATCACGACGCGGCCAATCTCGAGCACATAACCATAATGCGCCGTCTCCAGCGCCACGCGCGCGTTCTGCTCGACCAGCAGGATCGACATGCCCTGCTCCTCGTTGACGCGGCGGATGATGGTGAAAATCTCCTTCACCAGAATCGGCGACAGGCCAAGTGAGGGCTCGTCGAGCAGTAATAGCGTCGGCCGGTTCATCAGCGCGCGTCCGATCGCGAGCATCTGCTGCTCGCCGCCGGAGAGCTGCCCGGCCGGCTGGCCGATGCGCTCCTTCAGCCGCGGGAAATACCCATAGACCCGCTCCAGATCGTCCGCCACACCGTCGCGATCGCTGCGTGGATAGGCGCCCATCATCAGGTTTTCGCGCACCGAGAGGAACGGGAACACCTCGCGCCCCTCGGGCACATGGCTGAGGCCGAGCCGTACGATGCGATCGGCCTCCATGCGCTGGATCGGCTTGCCCATGAACTCGATCGAGCCCTTTTGCGGATCGAGAATGCCCGAGATTGTCTTCAGCACTGTGGTCTTGCCGGCACCGTTGGCGCCCAGCAGCGTCACGATGCGGCCGCGCGGCACCTCCAGCGAGATACCGCGGATCGCCATGATCGGCCCGTAATAGCTCTCGATGTTCGAGAGCTTCAGGATGATGTCAGGCGCCACTGTCGCATCCATGCATCAGGCTCCCAGATACGCGGCGACGACGTCGGGATGCTGCTGCACCTCAGCCGGCGAACCCATCGCCAGCACGCGGCCGTAGTTCAGCGCGATCACACGGTCCGAGACGCGATTGACCAGCGACATGTCGTGCTCGACCATCAGCACGGTAACGCCGAGCTCGCTCTTCATGTCGCGGATCCAGAACGACATGTCGTCGGTCTCCTCGACATTGAGGCCGGACGACGGTTCGTCGAGCAGGATCAGCTTCGGCTCGGAGCAGAGCGCGCGTGCGAGCTCGATGACCTTGCGCACGCCGTAAGGAAGACCCGAGATCAGCTTGTCGCGATAGGGCTCGAGATCGAGGAACTCGATGACCTGCTCGACCCGGCGACGATGCACTTTCTCGTTGCTGCGCACGCTCGGGAGGAACAGCAATTCCTGCCAGAGCTGCGTGGTGGAATGGCGATGACGCCCGACCAGCAAGTTAGACAACACCGTTGCATTCTCGAACAGCTCGATGTTCTGAAATGTGCGAGCGATGCCAAGCTTGGCGATGTCGTAGGGTGGCTCCTCGGTGATGTCCTGGTCCTCGAAGAAGATGCGGCCCGAGGTCGGCCGGTAGATCCGCGAGATCAAATTGAAGATCGAGCTTTTCCCGGCACCGTTCGGCCCGATGATCGACAGGATCTCGCCTCTCTCGACCGCGAAAGACACCGCGTCGACGGCCTTAAGGCCCCCGAAATGCAGCGACAGGTTCTCGGCGCGGAAATAGCTCATCGGTTCCGCTCCGACTTCACGTAGATCTTCTGCCGCTTGAAGGTCGCGCGCTTGTAGAGCGGGAACAGCTGGAAGAAGAGCTTGATCTTGAGCCAGCGGCCATAGATGCCGAGCGGCTCGAACAGCACGAACAGCATGATGATGATGCCGTAGATCGCGCCCTTCAGCCCATTAAGCGAGGCAAAGGCCGCGACCTTCGACTGGATGTTTCCCGCGGTCGCCGTGCCCGCTCCGAAAGTGGCAGCAATGCCGGCGATGATGCCGGGCATGTCGTCTTTCAGATAAGTCAGGAACGGATCGATCATCACGATGAAGATCGCGCCGAGCACCGCACCGTGCAGGCTGAAGATACCGCCGATCAGGATCACGATAATGAACTCGATCGACAGCTGCAGCGTGAACATCTCCGGCGAGATGAAGGAAAGCTTGTGCGCGAACAGCACGCCGGCAAAGCCGGTGATCGCCGCCGAGATCGCAAAGGACTTCACCTTGTAGAGCGCGACGTTGACGCCCATGCTGCGCGCAGCAGTCTCGGAGTCACGGATCGCCACGAAGGCGCGGCCCGTTGGCGATCGCAGGAGATTGAGCGTGCCGACGATGGTCAGCACGAGCACGGCAAGACAAATGAAATAGAAGGTCGGGCTGTCGCGCGAGACGGTGACGCCGAGCAGAGACAGCGCCTTGACCCTCAGGCCCTCGTTGCCATTGGTGACACTCTCCCAGCGCGCCAGGATCTCCTCGACGATGAAGGCGAAGGAGATGGTCGCGATGACGAGGTAGATGCCCTGCAATCGCAGCGCGGGAAAACCGACCAGCGCGCCGATGCAGCCGGTCAGGGCGCCAGCGGCGAGGAAGTAGACGGGAAACGGCACGTTGTATTTCTGCAAGTACGCGGCCGTGTAGGCTCCGATCGCCAGGAAGGCCGCATGCCCGAGCGAGGCCTGACCGGTGAAGCCCGTTAAGATCATCAGCGCCACGCCGACGGTGGCGTAGATGCAGACGAAGACGAGCTGGCTCATCAGGTAGCTTGAGAGCACATAAGGCGCGATCAGCAGCACCGCGAGCAGCAAGCCGTAAGAGACGACATAACCCGAATGCGGGAACAGCCTGATGTCGTCCTCATAATCGGTCTTGAACAGGAACCGCATGCGTTCAGACCTTCTTGCGGGCATGAAGGCCGAACAGGCCTTCGGGCTTCAGCAGCAGCACGGCCAGCAGCACGAGGTAGGGCGCGACATCCTTCCAGCCCTCAGGCAGGTAGAACCCGGCCATGCTCTCGATCACACCGATCAGGACGCCGCCGACGACCGCGCCGGGAATCGAGCCGAAGCCGCCGAGCACGGCGGCCGGAAACGCCTTGAGCCCGAGCACGAGGCCGACATTGGAGTGAATGAAGGTGATCGGCGCCAGCAGCACGCCGGCGCAGGTTGCCACCGCCGCGCTGATCGCCCAGACGATCGACACCACGCGCTTGACCGGGATGCCCATGTAATACGCCGCCAGCATGTTCTCGGAACTGGCGCGCATCGCGGTGCCGAGCGTGGTCTTGTTGAAGAATAGCCAGAGCAACGCGCAGAGAATCACCGTCGCCGCGATCACCGAGAGCTTGTCGTGGGCTAGCACGAGTGAGCCGATGCGCAGCACGCCCTGGCTGAACGGCGTCTCGATCTTGAAATCGTCGGTGCCCCAGATCATGCCGGCAACCGAGCGCAGGAAATAGCCGAGGCCGATCGTGGCCATGATAATGGAGAATTGCGGATAGCCGAGGATCGGCCGCACCACGATGCGTTCCGCCAGCATGCCGAACAGCGCCATCGCGGCCACCGCACCGGCAAAGCCGATCCAGTAGTTCAGGCCCATCATGCCGATGAAGGTGAACGCGAAGAAGCCGCCCAGCATCATCAGATCGCCCTGGGCGAAATTGACGACCTCGGTGGCCTTGTAGACGAGCACGAAGCCGAGTGCGATCAGGCCGTAGACACAGCCGAGCGCAACACCGCTGACCAGCTGCTGAACGAAATCCAGCATCGCCGCGTCCTCCCGATGCATGCAGCGGTTCTTGACGACCGCCTTGCCGCATCTTGTGTCCAGCCGCTACGCAGTCGTTTCGCCGCGTTAGCGCCAAATGTCCCGCACCAATTCAGCCTGAACCGCCAAGCACTGTCAACAAACGGTGACTTCAGGGTCTCCTGCCTTTAGTCCAAGGTCGATGCCGGATTTTTGCGGCAGCGTGATTCACGGTGCCGAAACATCTTCAGGTCATGGTCGCGACCGATGCAAAACCGGATGGTGTGGCCGTCATGAAGCCGAGCAGCTCGGCACTGGAAGTCCGAGGGTTAACGAAGCGTTTCGACCGTTTGGCGGTCGATAGCCTCGATCTCACCATCCATGCCGGCGAATTCTATGCGCTGGTCGGCCCCAATGGCGCCGGCAAGACCACCACTTTACGCATGGTTTCAGGCCTGCTGCGGCCCGACGCCGGTGTTGTCTCGATCTTCGGCATCGATGCGCTCCGGGATCCCGTTGCGGCCAAGCAGGTGATGGCGTGGGTCTCCGACGAGCCCATGATCTATGACAAGCTCACGCCGCTCGAATATCTCGAATTCGTCGCCGGCCTCTGGGGCATCGCTCCGTCCGTTTCGAAACCGGTTGCCGAGGAACTCGTGAGCTCACTCGGGCTCGAGCCGCACCGGCACGAACGCTGCGAAGGTTTCTCAAAGGGCATGCGCCAGAAGGTCGCTCTCGCGGGCGCGCTGGTTCACGATCCCCGCCTCATCATCCTCGACGAACCGCTGACGGGCCTCGATGCCGTCTCCGCCCGCCATGTGAAGGGACTACTCGGCGATCGCGTTCGCGCCGGCTGCACCGTCATCATGACCACGCATATTCTCGAAGTGGCCGAACGCATGGCTGATCGCATCGGCGTGATCGCCTCGGGGCGCCTCGTCGCGGAGGGCACGCTGACCGAGCTGCGCCAGCAAAACGGACATTCCGACACCAGTCTCGAAGATCTTTTCATCGCCTTGGTGACGCTCCAGGACGCCGCATGAGCTCGGCGACGGCCCTTTCGTGGTTTGCCCGCCACGAGCTTCGGCTCGCCTGGCGCGAATGGTTTGCCATGATGACGGGCGGACGGCGTAAGCGCGCCCGCGCCGCGGTGATCGGCCTCCTGTTCTTCGCGGCACTCCTGCATCTGCCGGCCTGGGCCGTGATCGGCCGCTTCGCCAATCTGCAACTGCCGCTCGACAAATCGTCGCTGATCGTGATCTCGGCAACGATCTTTCTCGCCTGGACGCTAATGCTCTCGCAGGCGATCGAATCCGTGACGCGGGTGTTTTACGCCCGTGCCGACCTCGATCTCATCATGTCCTCGCCGGCGACGCTCGCGAATCTGTTCTCGGTGCGCATCGCGTCGATCGCGCTCACAGTCACGATGATGGCGCTTCTGTTCTCGACGCCCTTCATCGACGTGCTGGTGATCGGCGGAGGTCCGCGGTGGCTCGCCGCATTCGGCGTGGTCGTCGCGATGGGCCTGTCGGCGGCAGCGCTCGCAATTGCCGTCACCATTGTTCTGTTTCGCCTGATCGGCCCGGCGCGGACGCGCTTCGTCGCCCAGATCCTCGCCGCAATCATCGGCGCTGGCTTCGTGATCGCGCTCCAGGTGGCAGCGATCATTTCCTATGGCACGCTGTCGCGCTTCACCATTCTCACCTCCGGTACCCTCGCCGCTCACGCGCCCGACATCGACAGTATCTGGTGGTGGCCGGCACGGGCGACCATGGGCGACAGCGAGGCGCTGGCGCTACTCCTCGCGCTCGGGCTTGTGCTGCTCGGATGCGTGATGGCGATCTTCTCGGGTCGCTTCGCCGACACCGCGATCGACGCTGCTGCCTACGGCACATCCAGCCGCAAGCGCGCCAAGGAGCGTCCGTTCCGGGGCGGCTCGCGACAGCAAGCGCTGCGGCGCAAGGAATTCACGCTGCTATGGCGCGATCCCTGGCTGATCTCGCAGACACTGATGCAGCTTCTTTATCTGGTACCTCCGGCACTGCTGCTGTGGCGCAGCTTCGCCGACAGTTCCGTAGCGCTGACACTGATCTCGCCTGTCATCGTGATGGCGGCAGGGCAACTCGCCGGCGGGCTCGCCTGGCTGACGATCTCAGGCGAGGACGCGCCCGACCTGGTCGCGACCGCGCCGCTGACGCCCGCGAGCGTGATCCGCGCCAAGATCGAGGTGGTTCTAATCGCGATCGCCGTCGCTTTCAGTCCGCTGGTTGCCGCGCTGGTGTTCGCGTCAGCATTTCAGGCTGCAAGCACGGCCGCCATGATCATCGTCAGCGCCGCCTCCGCCACCGCGATCCAGCTCTGGTTCCGAGTCCAGGCCCGGCGCAGCCAATTCCGCCGCCGCCAGACCTCGTCGCGGCTTGCGACCTTCGCCGAGGCCTTCTCCTCGATCGGCTGGGCCGCCACGTCCGCGTTGCTGCTCACGCTCCCGATCGCCGGTATTGTCTGCGGACTGATTACTGCGGGTCTCGTCGCCGGCACCTGGAAATTCAGTCCGCGCAGGGAGTGAAGGTGCGACACTGACGCGCTGTTGATCGCGTCCTATTGGCCACGCGTTGCGTTGCACGCTAGACTTTCGCCGACGTCATCGGGGATGGATTCATGTGGCGACTTGTTTCGGCGGCATTTGCGCTGTTGAGCGCATGTCTCTCACCTGCCCTCGCCCAGCAGCCTCAACGCAGCGAATGCCTGGCGATGGCGAACGCTGCGCCCCGCGCGATGCCGGTCGCCCTTCGGCAGGCGGCAGCAGCCCCCGAGGTCGAGATCACCTACGCCGGCCACTCCACCTATTTCATCGACACGCCGGGCGGTGTGCGCATCGCGACCGATTACAGCGGCGCCTATCAGGTCGGCCGACTGCCTGACGTCGTCACCATGAACCGGGCGCACAGCACCCATTATTCGCTCAATCCCGACAAGCGCATTCCCCACGTGCTTCACGGCTGGGGCGAGGACGGCAAACCGGCCCTCGTGTCGGAGCGGATCGGCGACACCTTCATCCGCAATGTCACGACGGATATCCGCCGCTATTTCGGTGACGATTCCGGCGCCGACATGATCCGCGACGGCAATTCGATCTTCATCTTCGAGGTCGCGGGCCTCTGCATCGGCCATCTCGGTCATCTCCACCACAAGCTCGACGACAGCCATTTTGCCCAGATCGGGCGGCTCGACATCGTGATGGTGCCGATCGACGGCACCTACACCATGACGCTCGACGGCGTCTCCGAGATCACCAAGCGGCTGCGCGCCTCCGTGGTGTTGCCGATGCATCGCTTCGCCACCCCGCTCGACGAGTTCATGCAACGCATCGGCAAACAGTTCGAGATCGACCGCCGCACCGAGCGCTCCCTTAGGATCTCGCGGGATTCGCTGCCGACGACGCCGACGGTGATCATCCTCAACGGGGTCTGACGCAATTTTCTCCAAGTCGGCTGATGGCCGGTCGTGCTGATCTCCGCCCAACAGGAGATCGATATGACCGACTTTGCGAGCTTGCTCCACGCGGATGGACCCAATCCGGAGCACACCGCGGCGCTTCAACTCTATGGCCGCTTCGTCGGCGACTGGGATGCCGAGATCACCGCTCGCGAACCCGATGGAACGCAGCACACGGCCCATGGCGAAATTCATTTTGGCTGGGTGCTGGAAGGTCGCGCGGTCCAGGATGTCTGGATGATTCCGCGTCCCGCGGGCGCGCCCGCCTTTCCGATCGCTGGCAATTGGTACGGCACGACGCTGCGGGTCTACGATCCCTCCATTTCCGCGTGGCGGATATCCTGGTTCGATCCCGGACGGAGCGTGTTTCGTCAGCAGATCGGCCGTCCGCGCGGCGAGGACATCGTGCAGGAAGGCACGACCGAGGCCGGCGACCTCACACGCTGGAGTTTCGTTGAAATCACAGACGATTCCTTCCACTGGCTCGGCGAGGTCAAGCCGGCCACGGCAAGTGATTGGCGGCTGGTCGTCGATGTGAGGGCGAAGCGGCGCAAGGCGTGATGGATTCCGACTTGCTGTCCCTATGCGGAAACACCCCCACCCCAGCCCTCCCCCGCAAGCGGGAGAGGGAGCGCTCCTCCTCCGCTGCTGCTGTGGTGCCCTGAGCAACGCGCGCTGCTGCGTGGCGAGATCAGGTGCTAGGCTCCCAGCATAAAAACGTCAGGGAGCGAAATTCGATGGCTGCAAGCGGTCTGCCCGCCAACACCAGCGGGCTATTCGTCGAACCACGCGAGGACTGGCTCGCGCAACACCACGAAGAGATCATCGATCCCGCGCGGCCGATCGTCGATCCGCATCATCATCTCTGGAATCGTGGCCATCGTTACATGATCGAGGAGATGGCCGCCGACATCGCCTCCGGTCACAACATCATCGCCACCGTCTATGTCGATTGCCGCTCGATGTACCGCGCGTATGGGCCAGAAGCGTTTCGGCCCGTCGGCGAGGTCGAGTTCGCCAACGGCGTCGCCGCGATGAGCGCGAGCGGCGGATATGGCAAGGCCGCGATCTGCGCCGGCATCGTCAGCCACGTAAACCTGCTGCTCGGCGATGCGGCCAAGCCGGTGCTGGAGGCGGAGATCGCCGCGGGAAACGGCCGCTTCCGCGGCATCCGGCATTCATCGGCATGGGACCAGGATCCAATTGTCGCGGGCATGTATGCGAACAGACCGAAAGGCCTGTTGCAGGACGCAACTTTCCGCAAGGGTTTTGCCTGCCTTGCGCCCCTGAACCTCAGCTTCGATGCCTGGCTGTTTCATCCGCAGATCGGCGAGCTGACCGAGCTCGCGCGTGCCTTCCCCGACACCAAAATCGTTCTCGATCATTGCGGCGGGCCGGCCGGCGTCGGACGCTTCGCAGGACGACGTGAGGAGGTGTTTCCGCAATGGCGGGCTTCGATCCTGGAGATCGCGAAATGCGAGAACGTCGTGGTGAAGCTCGGCGGGCTCGCGATGTGCCTGCTCGGCTACGACTTTCATCTGCGCGAGAGGCCGCCGTCATCCGAGGAACTCGCCGCGGCGTGGAAGCCTTACGTCGAAACCTGCATCGAGGCGTTCGGGCCAAAGCGGGCGATGTTCGAAAGCAATTTCCCACCGGACAAGGGCCAGTGCAGCTACGAGGTGATCTTCAATGCCTTCAAGCGCATTGCGGCACCGATGAGCGATCCCGAGAAGACGGCGCTGTTCTCGCAGACGGCGACCGATTTTTACCGCCTCGAACTGCCATCATGACGCAAAAAAGGGGCCGGGATTTTGGTCCCGTCCCCTCTTCCGTCGTGGTCGCTGGGAAGCGTCCGTGAAACCATTAGCCGGCACCCAAGAGAGATGCGGGGCGGCGCTCGCCGGCCGAGAGGAACATCCGCTTCAGCTTGTTGACGACGCGGATCATGAAGCCGATGACGGCCGGGTTGGTCTTGCGGCAGAAAGCGATCTTCTTGACGTGGCCCTCGACGTGCCACTTGGCATGCGCGCCATCGCGGAAGAAGATGACGTCGCCGACGCCATAACGCTTCGGCGGAAGGCCGTCGCTCTCGAGCACGATCGACCCTTCCAGGATCATGATCGTCTCGTCGAAATCATAATACCAGTTGAAGCGGCCTTCGGTGCAGGACCAGATGATGGTCGAGGAGGTGCCGTCCGAGCTGGTCGAAAGGATGTGCGAACGCGAGACCGGGTTACCCTCGATGATCCAGGCCGGCTCGATCGGCCGCAGCTCCAGATCCACGTTGCAACTACCGATTTCAATCAATGCGCGCGACATCTTCGTCCCCAGGGGATATAATATCGATGGCCGGGTCTTGGCCCGGATTGTTTCGAAAGATGTTGGAACGCTAGTAGCGGGTTTTTAATTCTTTCTTACGCAGGCCCCGACAATCAGCCGCAAGTTGCAGGTGCGAAGAGGTTAACGTCGGGATTTCCTTGCAAATCCGCGCACATGAACCCTTCTTTTCCAGGGTGCGACAAAGTGCGGCGGTATGATCGAGAAGGAGCCCATCGATGCCCCTGACCCCGGAGCTTCTGGCAGCCCAAGGCGAGATCGTCGCCTGGCTCGGCAGCCTCGATGTCTCGTTTGAACCGGACGAGGAGCCCTGGTTCACGATCGACGGCGTCGAAGGTCCCAGGCCAATCGGCAGCGACGGCTCAGGCGGCGCCTTTGTGCTGCTGCCGACGATGACCGTGCTCTACGTCTCATCGGAAGGACGCGCCGGCATCATCGCTGCGAGTTTCGAGGCGTTCATCCAGCTCGTCGTTGCCCACCCCTATTGGCTCGACATCCTCAAATTCTCCGCCGGCGGCGATCTCCAGGAGATGCGGCGCGCGGCGGATGCGCTTGAGGCGACACTCGACGACGAGGACGACATCAACGAGGCGAGAGAGGAAATCCGCGGACGCCTCGACCTGCCCGAGGCGGACGATCCGGTGGGAGCGCTCTACGACGCGGTCGCGGCCTCCGACGCCATCGTGCGGGCCACCGACGGCAGCCCGTTCACGACGCTGTTCAACCGCTTCAGCATCGATAACAACCCGATGCTGCGCAACGCGGCGGCGTGAGACGAAACTACTTCACCCACTCGCCCTTGCGGAACACCGGCACCTTGCTGCCGTCGGCCAGAATGCCGTCGATATCGGTTTCGGCCGAGCCGATCATCCAGTCGATGTGGATCAGGCTCTGGTTGCCGCCTTGCGCGGCGATCTGCTGCGGGGTGAGCTGCGCGCCGTTGACGAAGCACTTCGAATAGCACTGGCCGAGCGCGATATGCGAGGCGGCGTTCTCGTCAAACAGCGTGTTGTAGAACAACAGCCCGCTCTGGGAGATCGGCGATGAATGCGGCACCAGCGCCACTTCACCGAGACGACGCGCGCCCTCGTCGGTGTCGAGCACCTTGTTCAGCACCTCCGAGCCGCGCGAGGCCTTGGCGTCGACGATCTTGCCGTCCTCGAAACGCACGGCGATGTTGTCGATCAGCGTGCCTTGATAAGACAGCGGCTTCGAGCTCACGACATGACCATAGACGCGACGACAATGCGGCGTGGTAAAGACCTCTTCGGTCGGGATGTTGGCGTTGCAGCTGATGCCGTTCTTGGCGGACGACGCGCCGCCTTCCCATTCATGGCCGTCTGCAAGCCCGATGGTGAGGTCGGTGCCGGGACCCGAATATTGCAGCGCGCGGAAACGCTGGCCGTTAAGCCAATTGGTGCGCTCGCGCAGCACCGCATTGTGGCTTGCCCAATTCGAAATCGCATCTTCACGGTCGACGCGCGATGCCGCGAAGATCGCATCCGCGAGCTTGCCGATCGCGACCTCTTCCGAATCGTTCGGGAAGACCTGCTTGGCCCAGGACGGGCTCGGATAGGCGATGATGTTCCAGTTGGTGTCGAAATTGACGATCTTTTCCAGCGCCGGCTGATAGGCCATGGAATTGGCCTTGCTGGCGCGCGCCACCTTGGACGGATCCTCTCCCGACAGCAGCATCGGATTGTCGCCGACGATGGCGAGACGCGCGGTGTTCTCGGAGAACGCCTTGGCCATGCCCTCGTAGAGCCAGTTGGCGGCGCGATCGAAACTGTTGTCGTGGCCGTAGCGATAGCGCGCCAGCGTCATCTCCTCGTCGGAGAGGATCGGCGTCACGATGCCGGCGCCGGCCTTGTAGGCGTGCGCCGCGATTCGCCGCACCAGCGGGAGCGCGATCGCGGGCGCCGTCAACAGCAGGTCCTGTCCCGGCCGCAAGCCCAGTCCCACCTTCACCGCCACCTCGGCCAGCCGGTCGAGTTTCACGGGATCGATGGAATTGGTGGAATTGCGTTGATCGGTCATGCCGGGTCCTCTGTCGGAATCTCTCATTCAATCTAAGTCTAGCATCACGAGACACAAGTGCGCGAGCGCCTTGCGAGGCCTGAAAGATACGCAGTTTCACGCAGTTTGGTTTTCAACGCGTTGCCGATTTCAGCACCCGATCGACCATTTCAGGCGCAAGGCCGAGGTAATTTTTCGGTGAAGTCAGAGCCTCGATTGCGACACGATCGATCCGGCTCGCGACGCGGGCGTCGGAGGAGAGTGCATCGGCAAGGCTGATGCCCTTCTCGTTGGCGAGTCGGCAGGCGTCATAGACCACGTCGTGTGCATCCTGACGGCCGATCTGCGGCGCAAGCCCCATCATGACCGCTTCGGCCACAATCAGGCCGCGACTAAGGGCGAGGTTGTCGTTCATCTTCTTCTCGTCCACGATGAGGCCGGCGAGTGCGAACTTCGCCTGGTGCAGCGCGCCTGCGCTCAGCACGAAGCTTTCGGGGATCGCCATCCATTCGGCGTGCCAGGGACCGGTGGCGCGCTCGAAATCCTGCACCATGGCATCCAGCATCAGGCCGGCCTGCTGGCGCACAGCCTTGGATGCAGCGAGCATCAATTCCGAGGAGATCGGGTTCCGCTTCTGCGGCATGGTCGAGGAGGCACCGCGGCCCTTGACAAAGGGCTCGTAGAGTTCGCCGAACTCAGTCGAGGCCATGATCATGATGTCGAGCGCGATCTTGCCGAGTGAGCCCGTGACGAGCGCGAGCAAATTCACCGCTTCCGCAAAGCCGTCGCGCGCGACGTGCCAGGTAGAGGCGGGAACGCCGAGCTTCAGCTCGGCGCAGAGTGCCTCCTGCACCGCAAAGCCCTTGTCACCGAGCGAGGCCAGCGTGCCGGCGGCCCCGGCAAACTGCCCGACCAGCACGCGCGGCTTCAATTGCACAAGGCGCTCGGCGTGGCGGTCGAACATCGCCAGCCAGATCGCGGTCTTGTAGCCGAAGGTGACCGGCAGCGCCTGCTGGAGGTGGGTGCGGCCCGCCATCGGGGTGTCGCGGTAGCGCTTCGACAGGTCGGCGAGGATCTTCCGGAGTTCCGCGATGTCTGCCGCGACGATCTCCAGGCCCGCTCGAACCTGGAGGACGTTGGCGGTGTCCATGATGTCCTGGGTGGTCGCACCCCAGTGGACGAAGCGCCCGGCCTCGCCGCACTGGTGCACAAGCTGGTGCACCAGCGGCAGGATCGGGTAGCCGACGTTGTCGGTCTCCCGGCGCAACAGGTCGAAGTCGAGGGTGTCGAAAACGCAGCGCGCGGCGATCTGCTCGGCAGCTTCGGCCGGAATGACACCACAGGCGGCCTCAGCCTTCGCCAGGGCGATCTCGACCTCGATGTATCGCTGGATCAGGGCATGGTCGGAGAAGACCGCGCGCATGGCCGGGGTGCCGAAGGCGTCGCGGAACAGGAGGGAGTCGATGGCGGTGGTAGCTGTGGGGGGCAGCGAGCGGCTCACGATTTCCTCCTGGCAGCGCATGTCCGACTCGTTTATGTTCGGACATTAAAGGTGCTAATTCATGTCCGGACATTATGTCAACGGGCGCGGTGCACGATGTCGCAGACGTGCGGGTAGGTGGGATGGGCGAAACGCTGTGGGCGCAGGTGGCGCGGGATCTGACCGCCGGAATCACCTCGGGCCGTTTCCCCGTAGGAACGTTGCTGCCGACCGAACTCGACCTTTGCGAGCACTACGGGGCGAGCCGCCACACGGTCCGCACGGCGATCCGGCAGTTGCAGGACCAAGGGCTGATCTCGCGGAATAAGAAGGCCGGGACGCGGGTCGAAGCGGTCGCGCCGACGAGCGGCTACCGGCAGTCCCTCGCCTCGTTGGAGGATCTGATCCAGTTCGGCGAGGCCCACGTGCGCGAGGTGCAGGCGACCGGCGAAGTCATCATCGACGCCGACCTCGCCACGGAACTCGGCTGCGAAGCGGGGACACGCTGGTTCCGGATCTCCAGCCTGCGCCTCGACAGACGGCCCGGTGGCGCCCCGGTTGGTTGGACGGATGTATATCTCGACCCCGCCTACTCTGACCTCGGCGAAGTCGTTCGCGCGTCGCCGGACGTTCTGATCAGCACGCTAATTGAACAGCGACACGGCCGCACGAGTGCTGAGATACGACAGGAAGTAGACGCGGTGGCCCTACCAGCTTCACAGGCTGATGTACTGGGCGCGCAACCCGGCGCGCCCGCGCTGCGGATCGTGCGGCACTACGTCGATGCGGAGAGCAAGGTCTTCGAGATCTCTGCGACCGTTCACCCAGCCGGACGGTTCAAGGTCTCGCAGCGGATGCGGCGAATGCATGATGGCGCCTAATCGAATTTCGCTTCCATATCCTCGGGAGATGGACGTTGGAAGGCAATGCAATTGCTCGGCGAGCAGCGCTTCGAACCTCCTGAATTAAATTTTGAACTCTGCTGCGCGGTGATGCTAAATAGGATCATCAAGTTGTTCGCAGCAACTTCCAGGGGCACGTGGAGATCCGGTCGGTGATCCGCGCGTAGAACCCTCTCGTGCTGCGAACACGAGAGGGTTCTTCATTTCATGTCTAGCGAGATCACTTACAGCCACTTCTCGAATTGCCTCGACATCCAGCCGGATCAGCACCTCACGACCTGGGCCGAGTTTGTGGGCGAACTCGCTTCGGGACGGTCGTCGCGCCACGCTGACGACCGGACCAAGAAGCACGCGACCCCGCTTATCTCCCCGGCGGCCTACGACCTCGGCGCTCGGCGCCGGGACGTGAACGTCATCGGCTGGGGCAGTTGGATGGGACTCGATATCGACAACGAAGGCTTGCTCTACACGCCGTTCGACATGGCGGTGGCCGAGATCGAGGCGCTTGGCCTCAATGCCCTGATCTACACCACCACGAAAGCTACGGCCGCCTGCCAACGCTTCCGCGTGTTGCTCCACCTGAGCCGCGATCTGACCGCCCAGGAGATCAAGCCGCATTACGCGGCTGTGTGCCGGAAGTTCGACGGGCTGGCGCCGGACCCGTCCTGCAAGGATCTCAGCCGGATGTATACGGTCCCGACCATCTGGACGCCGTCCGATACGGGTAACGTCGAGCCCTTGAACATGATCTGGTTCCGGACGGACGGCGTGCCGCTCGACATCGATGCCGTGCTCGCCGAACACCCGCCGGAGGAGAGCGCACCGCTCCCCATGTCGTCGCGCCCCCAGCAAGCCACGCCTATCCTCCAGCAGCCTGCGGCGAAGAGCTTGCGCAATCGCCCCGCGACCCTCCGGCCGCTGCCGCCGGGATGCTCGATCCTCACGAGCCCGGTCGTCACTGGCAGGATGATCGAGGACTACATCAACAGCCCCAAGGGTTCCCATCACACAGGTCTCTACCGCTTCATGACGCGTGTCGCTGCGCGAGCGGCCGTGATGGAGTTCGAGATCACCGTCGAGGACCTTGTCGCCTACGCTCGCGGAGTGGATGCGATCAGCCCGATCAAGACCAACACCACGCGTTGGGCGCGTATCAGCGCCGAGGCCGAGCGCGCGCTGATCTATGCTGGTCTGCGCTGACCGAGGCCCCTGGTGAGAAAGAAATAGGAGGCGCCAACCCCACCCAGTTATACCTGCCGACGTTCATCACTCGCTTTCGAGCCGCAGGCTCACATTCAATTTCAATCCCTGGTTTTCATATGTCCCTTTCTCATCCCAAGCCCGGCACGGGTATCAAGCAGTCCCTCCTTCAGAACTACGCCTTCGAGGATCAGGCGTGGGCCAATGCCACGCAGCCCGACGACGCGAAGTTCGCCCATCTGGCCCGTCACTGCGTCCTGGTCGGCGACGGCTACTACATCCTCGACAAGCACACGGAGACCTGGGTGCCCGTCAGCCGGAAGGGTGCGTTGTCCAAGCTCCTGAACGAGCGGGGCGGCATGATCCCGCTGAACGGCTACAACGCGATCATCACCAAGGACGACGTTAAGACCTTCCTCGCCCAGGGAATCGTCAGTTTCGCCGGTGTCACCTACGCGCCCGGCGCGGCCGACTTCGTCGTGTTCCAGGACCAGAAGCGCCTCAACGTCTAC
>JAEWHT010000177.1 GCA_023387695.1 Pseudomonadota bacterium
CGACTGCCCGGCGAGCGCCTGCAACATCTCTACGCGGATGGGATCGTCCGATGTTTCCGCACCCTCGAGATACGCATCCGTCAGCGCCTCGGCGATCGTTTCGACGTCGCGTTCTGCCAGAGCCGACGGGAGTCGTCCGAATCCTTCGGCCTGGTCCGCCATCCGTTTGGCTTGGTCCGCAAGTTCGCGAATCCTGACGGAGGACATCGGATCGAGCGCATTCTCCAATTGGGCGAGAAGCGCGGCAAGCCTGCGCTCCAGCGTTGCCACGTCGATCCGTGCTGCTGATCGATCTTCCTGCCGCGCGAATTCGGGCTCATGCCGGTAGGCGCGTCGCCGTGCCTTGCGCAACGTCGCGACATGCCCGAGCTCCTCGCGCGCCATCGTTTCGGCGGCAGCTTTGATCTCGCGATCGTCTGCGAACGCCGCCAGGTACGACCAGAACGCGAAGGCGCGCTCCTCGTTGCGGACCGCCATCGCGAGCGCGCGGTAGGGCGTCATGAGCTTCGACGTTCGGATCTCCTCCGTCGTATCCTTGTCGAACGTCTCGGGCGCCTCCCAGCGGACGAGCGCGGGGTCGGGTTGCTTTCCGCGCCTGGCCTGGGACCAACGCTGCACGCTGTCGACGTGTTCGCGTTCCGCGGCCGCGAGATCACTGAAGACCGCGGCGAGTTCCGTGCGGTCTTGGCGCTCCATCTCCGCGGCGAGCTCCGTGTATTTGTTTGCCGCCTCCTGTTCCATGGAGTTGGCTAGCGCAAACAGCTCGTCGAGCGAGGCGAGGGTGCCCGGCGGTTTGGTCTTCAACAGAGTGGTTCGCAGCAGCGGCATGATCGACCGTCCGTTCGACTGAAACCCTTCAAGGGCGATCAACACCATAGCGTAGAGCGGCGTCGCTCGCTTTGCGTTCGCGCAACACCTCTGTTCGGCCATCGGCGCGGCGAAGTCGCCAGATGTTACAGAAATCTGACATTCAGATCGGCGATGTTGCCGGTCCAAAACAGATGAGACAGATCAATTTCGGTTTGATCCAGCGCAAATAAACCTCGTTCCGTACCGCTAGGTTGCACGCACAATTCAGCAGCGGAAACCGGGAATGGGTTCGATGCCGGACAGTGTTACTAGCGTTCGCAGGTCCCTCGTCAACGACGAGGGGCTCGGCGGTTAGTGCGACGCTCAACCACATTGTCGAGTGTGCCGATGCCCCAGACATCCACCGCAACATTGATAAGCCGCTGGATCGCAGTGCTGCTTGTGGCCTGCGCGATCAATGTTCTTCTGTCTGCAGGAGCCGCACGCGCGGGTGCGGACTTGTCCACCTATCTGCCAAAGGCATCACCCTCCGACTTCTTCGCAGGGGCTGACCGGTTCGGACCGCCGCAAGGCGATCCGCCGATCGTGCCTGTCTACAAAGGCGACCAAGTCCAGGGGTTCGTCTATCTCAACTCCGACTTCGTCAACGCGACGGGCTATTCCGGAAAGCCGATACGCCTTCTGGTCGGAATCGATCCGAAGGGCGTTCTCGCCGGATTCAAGCTCGTCGAGCACAAGGAGCCGATTGTTCTGGTCGGCATTCCGGAGCAGCGGATTCTGGATGCCGTCAACAAGTTGACTGGGGTCGACATGGGCGGCGTGACGCGGGGAGCCGCGCCGGCCCCCCAGGTCGACATCGTCAGCGGCGCGACGGTCACCGTGCTGGTGATCGGTGACAGCATCGTCAGGTCGGCGACGAAACTGATCAAGAGCGGACGGCTCGGGGCTCCCGCCGGCGCCGGAGCGGCTGCTGCTCCGCAGGCGATCAAGTCCATCGACTCCGGAAAGAGCGAGATCCGCGACTGGGAAAGCCTTGTCGGAGATGGCTCGGTTCGCCGGCTGTTCCTGTCCGTCGCCGACATCAATCAGGCATTCGAAAGATCGGGCAACGCGGCAGCAGTGGCGCATCCCGAGGAAGGTGCGCCCGACGACACCTTCATCGATCTCTACGTCGCAGACGTCGCGGTGCCGACCATTGGTCGCAGCCTGCTCGGCGACGACGGCTACCAGCGTCTCGCTGGTCGGCTGAAGCCCGGTCAGCAGGCGCTCATTGTCGCCGCATTGGGCCGCTATTCGTTCAAGGGAGCGGCGTATGTCCGCGGAGGTATCTTCGACCGGATCGAGTTAATTCAGGACACCAACAGCGTCCGTTTCCGCGACCGCGATCATACGCGCCTCGGCAACCTCGCTGCCGAGGGGGCGCCGGACTTCCCGGAGATCGCGCTGTTCATCGTGCCGCCCGAAATGGCGCTCGATCCGACCGAGCAGTGGAAGCTGCAGTTGCTGGTGCAACGGGTGGTCGGCGCGCGGGACAAGGCCTTGGTCTCATTCGATCTCGGCTATACGCTTCCCGACAGCTACCTCAAGCGGACGCCGCCGCCTGCGCCAGCGATGCAGCCCTCGCAGGCGGTACCCAAGAAATCACAGGCCTCTTCGACAACCGAGATCCGCGAGGTCGGAACGCCGCCACCTACTTCCGACGAGGAGCCGCTGTGGCTCCTCGTCTGGCGCGCCAACGTCGTCAAGATCAGTGTTGCCGTCGCGGCGCTGGGCGCGCTCACGCTGATCTTTTTCTTCCAGAACTTCTTGGTCCGCCGCCCCGCGGTCTACGTCTGGGTGCGTCGAAGCTACCTGCTGTTCATTCTCGTCTGGCTCGGCTGGTACGCGAACGCGCAGCTTTCGGTCGTCAATGTCCTTACCTTCGCCAATTCGCTGCTCACAGGGTTCAGCTGGGAATATTTCCTGTCCGCCCCGCTGATTTTCATCCTGTGGGCCTCGATCGCTGCAGGTCTCTTGTTCTGGGGGCGCGGCCCGTTTTGCGGCTGGCTCTGTCCGTTCGGTGCGCTGCAGGAATTGCTGAACAACCTGGCGCAGGCGTTGAAGGTCCCGCAGTTCAGGGTGCCGTGGGGACTGCACGAGCGGCTTTGGCCGATCAAGTACATCGTGTTTCTCGGCCTGTTCGGCATGTCGCTGTACTCCACGGCCTTTGCCGAGCAACTCGCCGAAATCGAGCCCTTCAAGACCTCGATCATCCTGAAGTTCGCGCGCGAGTGGCCCTTCGTTGTCTACGCGCTGACGCTTCTGGCCGCTGGTCTCTTCGTCGAGCGCTTCTTCTGCCGCTATCTCTGTCCGCTCGGTGCGGCGCTGGCGATTCCGGGCCGCATCCGGATGTTCGAATGGCTGCGGCGTTGGCCGGAATGCGGCTCGCCCTGCCAGCGTTGCGCCATCGAGTGTCCCGTCCAGGCGATCCATCCGGAAGGACACATCAACGTCAACGAGTGCATCTACTGCATGCACTGCCAGGAGCTCTATTTCGACGATCACCGCTGCCCGCACATGATCCAGGTGCGGTTGAAACGTGAGAAGCGTCAAGCGCTGTCGTCGCCGTCGATGCGTACGGGCAAGGGACCCGCGACCGTCATCATCGCCGGCGGCAAGCCAGTCGGGCCTTTGCCTGCCGACACACACTCTCCACCTGCAACTTGAACCGAAGCCGAGGAGGTCAAAATGAGTGACAACGAGAATGCGAAGGGCGTCAGCCGACGAACGCTACTGGGAACGACGGCGGCCGCGGCCGGTGTTGGCCTGGCCGGCGGAGCGGCGATGAAGGACGGCAGCGGCTTCGTATCGCCCGCCGATGCCCAGACGAAGTCCCCGGCGGCGCCGCCAGCGCGGCCCGCAGTGCAGAAGACCGAAGTGGCGCCCGGCGAACTCGACGAATACTACGTGTTCTTCTCGAGCGGTCAGTCCGGCGAGATGCGGATCGTTGGCCTGCCCTCGATGCGCGAACTGATGCGCGTTCCGGTGTTCAATCGCTGCAGCGCCACCGGCTGGGGCCTGACCAATGAAAGCCTCAAGGTTCTGACCGAGGGGCTGCAGCCCGCCACCCGCGAATTCCTCAAGAGCCGCGGCGGCACGTTCATGAACGGCGATCTTCACCATCCACATATCTCCTTCACTGACGGCACCTATGATGGCCGCTATGCCTTCATGAACGACAAGGCCAACACGCGCGTCGCGCGGGTGCGGCTTGACGTCATGAAGTGCGACAAGATCATCGAGCTGCCAAATCAACACACGGTCCACGGCCTGCGGGTGCAGAAATATCCGCGCACCGGCTACGTGTTTGCGAACGGCGAAGACGGCGTGCCGCTGCCGAACGACGGCAAGATTCTCGACGACCCCAAGCAGTACCATTCGATCTTCAGCGCCATCGACGGCGATACCATGAAGGTGGCGTGGCAGGTGATCGTCAGCGGCAACCTCGACAATGTCGACGCCGATTACCAGGGCAAGTATGCCTTCTCCACCTGCTACAACGGCGAGGAGGGCGTGACGCTCGCGGAGATGACAGCCAGCGAGCAGGATTGGGTCGTCATCTTCAACCTCAAGCGGATCGAAGAAGCCGTGAAGAAGGGCGACTTCAAGGAGATGAACGGCGTGCCCGTCATCGACGGTCGCAAGGGATCGGCCTACACGCGCTACGTTCCGGTCTCGAACAACCCTCACGGCATGAACACGGCACCAGACGGGATCCACATCGTGGCGGCGGGAAAATTGTCTCCCACCGTGACCGTGATGGACGTCCGGAAGTTCGACGATCTGTTCGACGACAAGATCAAGCCGCGCGACGTCGTCGTCGCTGAGCCGGAGCTCGGCCTTGGCCCGTTGCATACTGCCTATGATGGCAAGGGCAACGCCTACACAACCCTGTTCCTCGACAGCCAGGTCTGCAAGTGGAACATCGACTTGGCCAAGCGGGCCTTCAAGGGTGAAAAGGTCAATCCCATCCTCCAGAAACTCGATGTGCATTATCAGCCCGGTCACAACCACAGCTCCATGGGCCAGACCAAGGAAGCTGACGGGAAGTGGCTGATCTCGCTGAACAAGTTCTCGAAGGATCGCTTCCTGAACGTCGGACCGCTCAAGCCGGAGAACGATCAACTGATCGACATCTCAGGCGACCAGATGAAGCTCGTCCACGACGGCCCGAGCTTCGCCGAACCGCATGACGCCACCATCGTCCACCGTTCCAAGATCAATCCGATCTCGATCTGGGACCGTGCGGATCCGATGTTCGCGGATGCGGTGAAGCAGGCCAAGGCGGATGGCATCAACCTGGAAGCAGATTCCAAGGTCATTCGTGACGGCAACAAGGTGCGGGTCTACATGACCTCGACGGCGCCGGCGTTCGGCCTCGAGACGTTCCAGGTCAAGCAGGGCGACGAGGTCACCGTCTTCATCACCAACATCGATGCGGTCGAGGACCTGACGCACGGCTTCTGCATCGTGAACTACGGCATCCAGATGGAAATCGCACCGATGGCGACTGCATCCGTGTCGTTCACGGCCAACAAGCCGGGAGTCTACTGGTACTATTGCTCCTGGTTCTGCCACGCCATGCACATGGAGATGAAGGGTCGCATGTTCGTCGAGCCGAAGTCGGTCTGACAGGAGCACTTCGTGGTTTTGCCACTACGCATGATTCCGGCGGCGTTGATCGCCGCCGGAGTTTCCGGCTTCGCCGACGCGGAGACCTGGACGGCTTCGCCGGGTCAGCCGCTGCAGGCGGCGCTGGACGGCGCGCGGGTCGGCGACGTCGTCGAGCTCGCGCCGGGCGAATATCACGGGGCCGTCCGGATCGATCGTCCCTTGCAGTTGATCGGCAAACAGGGAGCGGTGCTCGATGGCGACGGAGCCGACAACGTCATCACGGTCAGCGCACCCGACGTCACCATCCGCGGCGTGACCGTCCGGGGCTCCGGCCGCGATTTGCAGGCGATGAATTCCGGAATATTCCTGGAAAAGAGCGCCGAACGCGCGATGGTCCAGAACAACCGGCTGGAAGGAAACCTCTTCGGCGTCTACGTGCACGGCGCGCAGGGATCGCGCGTTGTCGGCAACGTCGTCGAAGGGCTGCGCGGAGGACGTCTCAGCGAAGCCGGCAATGGCGTCTCGCTCTGGAATGCGCCCGACGTGACCATCGCGGACAACACGTTCCGGTACGGGCGCGACGGGATATTCTCGATCTCGAGCAGCAAGGACCGCTTCGTCAACAACCGTTTCGACCGGGTTCGTTTCGCGGTCCACTACATGTACACCAATGACAGCGAGGTCAGCGGCAACGTATCGATCGGAAATCATGTCGGATACGCCATCATGTATTCGAACCGCATGGTGATCCGCAACAACATCTCCGATCACGATCGCGATCACGGATTTCTGTTCAACTACGCGAACTATGCCGACATCGACGGCAACCGGGTGAGCGGCGGCCCCCTAAAGCCGACGGTGGAGGATGCCGACGATCGCTCGGACGACGAGCGAGGCATGATTCCGGAGTCGATGCAGGGACACACCGCTCGAAACGGGCCAGAAAAATGTGTGTTCATCTACAACACCAATCACAACAAGTTCCACAATAACTGGTTCGAGAACTGCGCCATCGGTGTGCACTTCACGGCCGGCTCCGAAGGCAACGAAATCACCGGCAACGCCTTCGTCAACAACGCCAACCAGGTCAAATATGTCGGCACCCGGCACCTGGACTGGTCGAGCGGAGGACGCGGCAACTACTGGAGCGACAATCCGGCATTCGACCTCAACGGCGATGGTATCGCCGACACGGCGTACCGGCCGAACGATCTCATCGATCGCGTGCTGTGGACTGCGCCGGCTGCGAAGGTGCTGATCAACAGCCCCGCTGTTCAGGTGATCCGCTGGGCGCAGGCCCAATTCCCCGCTCTGCTGCCGGGAGGCGTCGTCGACACCCACCCTCTGATAGCTCCACCGCCGCGCCGCTCGGCCGAGGAGGCGCGATGACCAGCACGGTGCGCATTACCGACGTCACCAAAGACTACGGGAACGTGAAGGCCGTCCGCGGCGCTACGTTTGAGCTCGGCGAAGGCGAGCTGGTGGCCCTGATCGGCCACAACGGCGCCGGCAAGACCACGCTCATGAAGCTGATGCTGGGGCTGATCCACCCGACCAGCGGCTCCATCGAGGTTCTCGGAGACAATCCAGCCGCGGGCGAATTCGCCGGGCGTCAGCAGCTTGGTTACCTGCCCGAGAACGTCTCGTTCGACGCCGCACTCACCGCACGCGAGACGCAGGCGTTTTATGCCAGGCTGAAGCGGGAGCCGGTGACGAAGGCGCTCGATCTGCTGGACACTGTCGGATTGGGGCCGGCGAGCCGCCGCCGCGTTGCGACCTATTCGAAGGGCATGCGCCAGCGCCTGGGACTTGCCCAGGCGCTGATCGGGCGTCCACGCGTGCTGCTACTCGATGAGCCGACCACTGGGCTCGATCCGGAGCTGCGCCAGACCTTCTACGACATCATCCAGCGGCTCGCGGCAGATGGTGCGACCGTGCTGTTGTCGTCGCATGCGCTCACCGAGCTCGAGGAGCGCGCCGGCAGGGTCATCATCATGAACCGCGGCGTGAAGGTCGCGGACGGGTCGATCGACGAACTTCGCCGTCTCGCCCGACTGCCCACCCGAATCCGTCTCAAGGTGTCCGGCCTGGCTCCGAGCGAGTTACCCGGCTGGGCTCCGCAGGATGCGACCTGCCGCCGTCTCAACGGCCACATCGTCGAGATCGACGCCGCGCAAGAGCGGAAGATCGAACTGCTGCATCGCGCGACGGCGTCGGGCAATTCCGTCGAGGACGTCGACGTGGTCCCGCCGAGCCTCGACGACCTCTATGCCCACTTCCTGCGGCAATCGGAGCAGGCATCATGAATGTCCTGATCATCGCGGCCAAGGAAATCCACCAGGCCATCCGCAATCGCTGGGTGCTTGCGGCAACGCTGTTGCTCGCCGGGCTTGCGCTGTCGCTGAGCTTTCTCGGCAGCGCGCCGACCGGGAACGTCGGTGTTCGCACGCTTGACGTGGTCATCGTGAGCTTGTCGAGCCTGACGATCTTTCTCGTTCCGCTGATCGCGCTGCTGATATCGCACGACGCCATCGTCGGCGAGATGGAGCGTGGGACGATGCTGCTGCTGCTGAGCTATCCCGTTGCGCGCTGGCAGGTTCTGCTCGGCAAATTCCTCGGCCATCTCGCCGTGCTCGCCTTCGCGACCTGCCTCGGCTATGGGCTTGCCGTCGGGGCGTTGGCCGCGACGGGCAGCCGCATCGATGCCGACAGTTTCCTGGCGTTCGTGGCCATGATCGGTTCCTCCGTGCTGCTGGGCGCGGCCTTTGTCGCCATCGGATACCTGGTCAGCGCGCTCGTGCGCGACCGGGGAACGGCAGCAGGCATCTGCATCGGCCTATGGCTGGCGCTGGTTCTGATCTACGATATGGCTCTGCTGGGCATGCTTGCGCTCGATCAGGGGCGCAACATCTCCGCGACCGTGCTCAACGCTCTGCTGCTGTCGAACCCGACCGATGCCTACCGGCTGATCAACCTGACCGGGTTCGCCAATGTTAGCACCTTCGCCGGAATGGCTGGTCTCGCACAAAGCACATCGCTGACCGTACCGGCACTGCTGGGCGCCTTGCTCGCCTGGACCGTCGTTCCGCTAGGGCTTGCCGCGTTTGCTTTCTCGCGGAGGGAGCTATGAGAGCATGGGCCATCGCCTGCGCATTGTTGCTGTCGCTCGCGCTCGCGGGCTGCAACGAGAAGCAGGTTGCGAAGATCCCGTCGCCACAACGGATGACCGCAGAGGACATCGGCCACTACTGTGGCATGAATGTTCTCGAGCACCCAGGACCGAAGGGCCATATCTTCGTAGCGAGCCTGATCGAGCCCGTCTGGTTTTCCTCCGTAAGGGACACTCTCGCCTTCACCCTGTTGCCGGACGAACCCAAGGACATTGTGGCGATCTACGTTTCGGACATGGGCAAGGCACAGAGCTGGGACAAGCCGGGATCTGACAACTGGGTCGAGGCGCGCAAGGCGCTGTTTGTGATCGAAAGCCGGATCAGGAGCGGGATGGGCGGCGACGAAGCCGTGCCGTTCTCTGAGCAGGCGGCGGCCGAGAAATTCGCCGGCGAAAACGGCGGCAGGATCGTCGCCTTCGATCAGGTGCCCCGCGACTACGTTCTGACGCAGCTTGGCGCGAGAGATGGCACTTCCGTCACTGACGATGGCACCGCGCGGCGTCGGCCGAACGAATGAGGAGGACATGATGACGCGCACCATCTCGCGCCGGCGTTTCGTCCGGATCAGCGCCGCGGCGGCCGGTCTCGGTCTTCTTGCTTCGGGACGCGGTGCCGCCGCAAGCGTGCCGCCCGTCACCTGGCGTGGCACCATGATGGGGGCGGTCGCGACGGTGGAGATCCATCACGACGACCGGGATGAGGCGCAGCGGTTGGTTGCGGCGGCTTGTGCCGAGGCGCGCCGGTTGGAACGGCTCTTCAGCCTCTACATCCAGGACTCCGCCTTGGTCGAACTGAACCGGACCGGCATCCTGGTCGACCCCGCCGCCGAAATGGTCGATCTGCTGTCGATTTCGAAGCGGTATGCCGAACTCACCGGTGGGCTCTTCGACGTCACCGTGCAGCCGTTATGGGACCTTTACGCCGCTCATTTCTCGCGGAAGGAAGCGGATCCGGCCGGGCCGGCGCTGTCAGCTATCAAGGATGTGCTCGCGCGCATCGGCTCCGACCGGCTGTCGGTGAGGCGCGACCGGGTCGCCGTCTTGCGCGGCACGGCCGTTACCCTGAACGGAATCGCGCAAGGCTATGTGACAGACAAGGTCGTCGAACTGCTGCAGGCCCGAGGCATTACCCATAGCCTGATCGACATGGGCGAGACCCGGGCGATCGGGACCCGTCCGGATGGCCATTCCTGGTCGGTCGGTGTTGCTGATCCCGACGATCCGGGCCGGGTCGAAACAACGGTCCCTATCGTAGATCGTGCCGTTTCAACCTCGGGCGGCTACGGGTTCCAATTCGATCCGGATGGCCGTTTCAATCATCTGTTCGATCCGTTTTCCGGCCGCTGCGCTGTCCGTTATCGCAGCGTCACCACGGTGGCCCGGAGCGCCACAACGGCCGACGCTCTTTCGACTGCATTCAGCCTGATGCCGGAAGACCGAATCCGATCGCTGCTTCCACAGTTGGAGATCGAACGCGTTCATCTGATCGATATGGCTGGAGTGGCAAGCGACCTTGTTGCGTGACACTGAACTTCGAAACTCGATGAAGGAGAGCTGGATGAAGAGGATAGCTTTTGCGGCCGCGCTGTTTGCTGCGGGACTTGGACAGGCGAGCGCGCAGGATGCGGCCGCCGGTGAAAAAGTGTTTGTTGTCTGCAAGGCCTGTCATCAGGTCGGCGACAACGCCAAGAACGCTGTCGGTCCGGTATTGAACGGCTTGATTGGACGGAAAGCGGGGGTGGTCGAGGGCTACAACTACTCCGACGCCAACAAGAAGTCCGGCATCACCTGGGATGAAGCGACGTTCTCCGAATACATCAAGGATCCGAAGGCGAAGATTCCGGGTACCAAGATGGCATTCGCCGGGATCAAGGATGAGCAGAAGATCAAGGATCTGATCGGCTACCTCCACACTTTCGACAAGGCGCCGGTGAAATTGGTCCAGCAATAGGCGATCACGAGCCGAGCCCGTTCAGGACCGGGTTCGGCTAGGTCGGTCGTGGAGTCGAGCGTCCCTCATTGCCGATATCGAGGCTGGCTTGGCGACGTCCAGACGTGTGACGGGAAAATCTTGAGATCGCGACGTGCGATCGGTTTCCGGTTGCCATACACCCGCTGCGTCCTTCAGAGCATGGCAACAGCAGTTGCCGTCGCCGATCGGTTCAAGAGCTGTTGCTCTATCGCCCGTCCCGGTGAACGAACTCGCCCCGCCGAATCCGAGCCGGAACTTTCGCTCGGCGAGCGGACTCAGGATGCTGGACGATCTTTCGTCCCGGGAGCAGCGGGAAGGACGTGTTCACGGTCCTGAGGTTGCTCCGTTCGCTCGGCAGTTGAAGCAAGCTCCGGGTGACGGCGCTCCCGCAATCGCTCGAATACTCTCATGTATCGTTCTCCGATCTATTGTGGACGACACAATCGATGGTTCCAGCGTCGCCGTCTTTGAGACACCGCAAAGATGAAAGCTGCACCTGCATTAAGCTGCAGGAATGGTATGCGAAGGAACCTGGAAGGATTGATGAGTTGAGGGCGGATAGCGCAGCCAAATGACGACGAGGCAAGCATGATCGGCGGCAGCATTTTCCGATGGACGATGGCCTACTTCGCGGTATCGCTGACGTGGTTGTTGGCCGCGCTCGTACTGATGGTCGCCGGCGTCGGCTATCCGGCCGCCGACATCGCCTCGCCCGACACGCTCGTTCTTGTGCACGCGGTCTGTATTGGCTGGTTGAGCCTGGCGATGTGCGGGGCGCTGTTCCAATTCGTCCCGGTTCTCGTCGCCAGGCCGTTGTTCTCGGACAAATGGACCTTGCCGGCGCTTGGATTGCTGACGGGGGGCCTCGTCTGCCTCCTAGCCGGATTTCTGGCGTTAGGCGGCCGATTGCCGCCGGCACTCTGGCTGCTTCCCCTTGGCGCGATCCTGCTCGCGGCCGGCTTTGCTCTCGTGGTCGTCGATCTGGGACTGACCGCCTGGTTGCGCCCGACCGGCCCGGCTCGCTTCGTTCTCGTTGGACTAGCTTCGCTTTGCGCCACCGTCGGTTTCGGAGCGATGTTCGCCTTCGCCCTGGCCGGATGGGCAGGCTCGGTCGGCGCAATGATCTTAGCGTCGGGAGTGCCGCTGCACGCCATAGCTGGTCTCGGTGGATGGCTGACTTTGACGGCCATGGGCGTCAGCTACCGGCTTCTGGCGATGTTCATGCTGTCGCCCGATGTGGATGATCGCCGGTCCCGCATGACACTCGCGGCTGGTGCTCTCGCCATCGCGACGACGGTGGCGGGCGGCGTCCTGGCCTTGGGATTTGCGACCGGAATCGACGTGGTGTTGTCGATAGCCGGCGTCCTTGGACTTCTGTGTGCGGCGCTGTACGGCCGTGACATCGCCGCCATCTTCCAGAACCGTAAACGTCGTCAGCTGGAGCTCAACATGCGCATCGCGACGCTTTCGTTCGCGAGCCTTGCCGGGGTAGCCGTTCTCGGCGTCGCCCTCGTTGCAGGAAGTGCGCTCGCAGCGCATGTCGGCGCATTGACCTTCCTCGCAGTGTTCGGATGGTTGTCCGGTCTGGTGCTCGCGAAACTCTACAAGATCGTCGCCTTCCTGACCTGGCTGGAAACCTACGGACCGGTCATGGGACGGGCGCCGACTCCGCGCGTTCAAGATCTAGTGGCCGAGGGGCGGGCGACGAAGTGGTTCGTCGATTACTACGTGGCCGTTTGGGTCGGAACACTCGCGCTTCTGGCTGGTGAGCCCGGAGTTTTCCGCCTGGCCGTGTTCGCGATGATGTTGGGCGTCGTGGGTATCGTTCGCGAAATCATCCGAATTCGGCGACTCGCCGACGTCGCGAGCCCGCTACGGCTACCGGCCGGGGCTGTCGCGCCGCATCTGTTGTTCGCAAAGTGGTGAAGGAGATTGCCATGACCGCTTACCTTGACGTCGATGTCCGCCCGATCCTGCGTGCCGGGGGCGAACCTTTCTCGGTCATCATGGCTGCGCTCGAGCAGTTGGAGCCGGGGCAGGGACTTCGTCTCTACGCGACATTCAAACCGGTCCCGCTGTTCTCGGTGATGGCCAACAAGGGATTTGCGTATTCCGCGCAGGCGCTCGAAGGAGGAGAGTGGGAAGTCCTGTTCACGCCGGCCGAGCCATCGAACGCGGACACGGAAGCGCTTCCTCCAACCGAGTGGAGCTCCGGGCCTTGGCCGGAACCAATCGTCAAGCTCGACGCCCGTGATCTTGATCCGCCTGAACCGATGGTGCGGATCCTCGCAGCGGCCGACAAGCTTGGACCGGGCGACACGCTATCGGCCCTGCTGCGCCGGGAGCCTGTCTTCCTGTTCCCCCAGCTCGAAAAGCGGGGCTTCCGTTGGCTCGGTGGCTTCCTTCCTGACGGAGCCACCTATGAACTGACCGTGAGGGCGCCGATATGACGGAAGATCTCGTCGCACGCGCCCGCGAGGCGCTGCGGGTCGTGATCGATCCGGAGCTCGGGCACAACATCGTCGATCTCGGCTTCGTCTACGACATCAGAGCGGAAGGCGGTGAGGTCCACATCACGATGACGGCGACTACGCCAGGATGCCCGGCGGCGGGCTTCCTGAAGGAGGGCGCGCAAGCTGCAGTCGCCGCGGTCCCAGGGGTCGTTTCCGCCGACGTGACGATGACCTTCGAGCCGCCTTGGTCCCCGTCGCTGATCGAACCGGAGACCAAGGCCCATCTCGGATTTGCGGCGGTCAACTAACGCAGCCCTAGCCGCCGGGACGGTGGAGCCGCTTTCGTCTTTGTGCTGGCACAACGAGCTCGCGTCGTTCTCCTGATACCGTTGCCTCACCACCGAGGAAGGTGCCCGAGCACGGCCGCGGGCGGGATTTGAGATCGGACGCTACAATGACCGTTGCATATCGACATCAGCTGCAGACCACGGCCGTCCAGACCTCCTTCAATCTTGCTGCCAGCTAGGCCGCCATGGCAGTCACCATCGAGATCGACCACGCCAGAACGCGCGCAAGGGCTGCCGCCGCCACGGGTCAGCCTGTCGTGCCGCAAGCGGTGCAGGGCCCGATCCGCCGCCTGAAGTGGGCCATCCTTCTGGTCGCGCTGTCGATCTACTACGTGACGCCGTTTCTTCGCTGGGATCGGGGGGCCAATGCACCCGACCAGGCCGTTCTGTTCGATTTCGCCAACGGGAGGCTTTACGCGTTCTTCGTCGAGCTTTGGCCGCAGGATCTCTATCTCGTCACGGGCCTGTTGGTTCTGGCTTCTACGATACTCGTTCTGACCAATGCGCTTGCGGGTCGATTGTGGTGTGGCTTCGCCTGTCCCCAGACAGTGTGGACCGATCTGTTCCTGCTCGTAGAGCGGTTGATCGAGGGGGACCGTCGACAGCGGCTGAAGAATATCGGCGCGCCGCTGACATTGAGCAAGGTCGTCAGGACCGTCACAAAGCATGCCGCCTGGCTGCTGATTTCGGTGGCGACTGGCGGCACCCTCATCTTCTATTTCACCGACGCGCCCGACCTTTTGCGCGGCTTCGCGTCAGGTGAGGTCTCGGCCACGGCGCTCACCTGGATCCTGGTCTTTACCGGGACGACCTACGGTCTTGCCGGGTTCGCCCGCGAGCAGGTCTGCACGTTCATGTGTCCCTGGCCGCGCCTTCAAGGCGCCATCTGGGATCCGGACGCGTACACAGTGAATTACCGGGACTATCGCGGCGAGCGGCGGATTTCCGCCAAGAAGGCCGCCGAGTTGAGACTGCAGGGAAAGCCGGCGGGCGATTGCGTCGATTGCGGTCAGTGCGTCGCGGTTTGTCCGATCGGAATCGACATACGCGAAGGGCCGAACTTCGCTTGCATCAATTGCGGCCTCTGTGTCGACGCATGCGACGGTGTCATGACGAAGCTGGGCCGGCCCCGCGGTCTGATCGACTACGAAAGCTGGGCGAACGTGGAGCGCCACCGCCGGGCTGAACCCGCAGTCAACAGCCTGGTGCGTCCGAAGACCGTCGCTTTGACGTTTGCATGCATTGCGCTCGCCGGTGTGATTGCGGTGGCTTTTGGAACGAAGACAACGGCGTCCCTCTCTGTCCAGCACGACCGCGATCCCGTCGCGGTCCGGCTCTCGGACGGAGCGATCCGCAACGCATACACGGTCAAGCTGCTCAACAAGTCGTCAACCCCCCACCGGTACAAGCTATCGGTGTCGGGCGTGGTCGCCCAGATGTCCATCTTCGGCAATGAAGCGCTTGTACCCGTCGAGGTCGCGCCCGATGCGTCGGAGTCGCTACGGGTCACGCTCACCGCGCCAGAACACGTTCAGGGGGATGTCGTGTTCACGGCCCACGACGAGAGCGGCGGAGCCGCTCTCACGGCGAGGGACAAGTTTTTCGAGCGCTAAATTGGAGAGCTTGCGAGGAGCGTTCCCTGCGACGAAGCGCTTCCTCCGTTGGCCCGGTGATCCTACCCCCGTCACGCAACTGGAAGTCCTGCACTCAAGCATTCAGGGATGTGTCGCTAAAGGATACGCGGCTCGCCCATGATGCAGCTGTCTGTGAGCGATCTGACGTTGCGACAAGCGCAAAAAAACCGCGGCGGTTGCGTCCGCAAGGCCAATGAACTTGCAGCGGGCGGTCGCCACAGCGCGGGCAGGAATTGGCCGGACATCTGCGCAACGCGTAAGGCTGGCGGTCACGATTGATGAAACATGCACGTATGAATGATCATTCGCAGCCATGGGCAGCTCAATACCGTATTGCTACGTCAATCGCCGTTTCGATTGATGTTTGCTCCGTGACTATTTGTAGGGCCTTCCGGCATTGCGACAATTCCGTCCCGGTTAAGGCGACGTCGCGGGGAAGCTGATCTAGAAGCTGCTGCCAGTTTGTTTTTGAAGGTTTACGATGCTCAGGATTTACCTCGTCTCGGCCCTGGTTGGCCTTTTCACCACCGTTGCAGCCGGTCCCCTGATCGCTCAAAGCGCAGCACCCAAGCAGAAGGCCGCGCCGGCACCGAAGGCCGTCGCTGCAGGCGCGCCGGCCGCAGCTGCCCCCACGGGCGCAGCCGCTGCGACCTCGAGCGACGTCGTCGCAACCGACGACAAGGCCAAGCCGGGCGACGTCAAGGTGATCGACGGTTTCCGCTCAGCCAGGTTCGGGATGAACGAGGCCGACGTGCGCGCGGCCATCGCCAAGGACTTCAATCCGAAAGCCGACGCCGTCAAGACGCAGGACAATCCGTCCGAGCTGACCCACAGCATGCTGCTCGCCGTGCCGGAGCTGTTGCAGAACGGCGGTACCGCCGAGCTCTCCTATGTGTTCGGCTACAAGACCAAATCGCTGATCCAGATCGGCGCGGTCTGGTCCAAGGCGACTGATGCGGCGATGACGCCGGAGAAGCTGTTCTCCAGCGCGAACATCCTGCGTGCGCATTTCCTCAACGAGGGCTTCAAGCCCGAGTCCGTCGCGGTCAACATGCCGGTCAACGGCGGCATCGTGATGTTCCGCGGCAGCGATGCCAAGGATCATTCGGTGATCCTGCTGCTCCAAGGCACCTTCGAGAACAAGGAGAACAACCAGCGCGTGCTCACGCCGACGAGCCTGCTGTTGTTCTACGTGGCTGACGCCAAGAGCCCCGACGTCTTCAAGCTTCCGCCCGGCCAATTCTGATTTCGAGCGATCCTGTCATTTTTCCACCGGGCCGTGCCCACGCTCGGTGCGCCGGCCACCCGCTTGCAGCATGGCTGCGCCGCTTCGTGATTTGGGCTGCCATCGAGCGTCGTTCGACGGCTTCGGCAGCGGACGGCTGGCGTCAGTATCGAAACAGGATGCCGGCGAAGATACGCTCGCCCGTCAGTGTTGGGACATTCACGGAGCGGTGGCTCCATTCGATGAAGCTGTAGCCGTCGGGCATCGCCGGATTCCACGCCGTCAGATTGGCGCGGACGCCTGCGCCGTAATTGCTGGCGTGGACGTCGCCGACCTCCAGGATCGTCGGATTGATGTAGATGCGTTCACCGGTTGCGGCGAAGGCGTAGGGCGTCAGGGTCAAGCCGCCAGATTGAATCGGGATAGCGAACGCACGGCCGAATTCGCCGCGCACCACCCAGCCTGTGTCGCCGGGCAGCGCGCCTGACGTGTAACCGGAGAGGGCGCTTGCCCCGGTCAGATCGAATTGTTCTGATGTCAGCAGCGCGGTGTTGAACGACGTCTGTCCCGCGGCCGACAGCGAAACAAAGAATTGCTCGGGCAGGCTCTGGGTGATGTCGAAGCGGCCGTCGAACTTGGTGTAAACCGCATCGGCTCCCTGACGCGACAACGGCAACAACGGATTGGCATCGGCCGCAAGGCGCGCGCCGAGCGCATCGAGGCCGCGCGAAAGCGTGGCATTGTAGCTGATCGTCGTGCCGGCTTCGCGCAGCCGGACGATGCCTTCGGCACCGGCGCGGATTGAACGAACACGATCTTGGCTGAGCGGGATCACCGGCGTGAACGCCAGTGAATTGATCGCTTCATTGGTCGCATCAAATCTGCCATTGAAGCTCAATTCGACATCGCGCAACTTGATCGCTTCGTAAGACAGCTTGACGCGTCCCTGATCGAGCAGGCCCTGTGTCGCCGCGATGGGAACAACCCGCGGTGTCGTGCGACCATTGGTCCCACCGATCTCTATTCTCCACCCGTCGATCCCGATCGGCATTGCGGCAGTCGCGGAGAGATAGCGGCGGGTCGGATATGGCGTGAAGAAATCGTCGTTGGGATAGCCGGCTGTCGAGACCGACAGTTGTTCGCCAAAGCCAAACACGTTGTTCAGAGATGTCGACGCGACGGCCTGCCAGGTCCCGAAACTCGTAGGCAGCGCGTTATCAATGTAGAGGCTGGCGGAGACCGGGCGATATCGTCCCGTCAACACCAGCAGCGATCCGCCGATAGCCTTGCCAGCGCCAAACGTCGCGTTGAGAATCAGACCCGGCGTTTCACCGGCGATGAGCAACTGACGCTCCAGCTGCTTTTGCGTCAAATGACGCTTGTCGATCAACGGCGCGATCACGCGATTGACTCGATTGCGTACCGGTTCGGGCAGGGCGCTCAGATCGACGCGTTCGATATAACCGTCAATGACGCGCAATTTGACGCGAGCCTGCTTGTCCAGCTCTTGCGGAAGCGTCACGACGCGCGCGAGCGGATAGCCCGCGCTGACATAGGCCTGTTGTAGTTTGTTGGCGAGTTCGAACAGGTCTGCAACACTGATCCGCTTGCCGATCAAGGCAGCGGCGAGTTGCTCGCGTATCGCTGCGAGTTCGGGAAATTCCCCCTCGACGTCGAGCCCGGTGAGTTTGAAGAACAGCTTTTTGGCCTGCTCGGGTGTCTGACCTCCCGCAGGGATTTGCGGCAGACTTATCCGCGGCGTTGGCGCCGGCGCGGCGATATTGGGAGGCGCAACGAGGCTCGGCGCTGGTGCGATCTGCGCCATAGCGGAGTTGGTCGCGATCAGAGCGAGCCCCCCGGCCATCACGCCATGTAATTTCAGCACGCCAATTCCCCAGCACCCCTTGCTCGAATTCCTTGTCATGTTTACGCAACTTTCGCCACGCATTTCGCGGCGCCTGCGACAACGTGAGCGAACGGCCGTTCACAAAATCCGTTTCTGTTGGTCAGAGTAACCCTGTCGTTAACAAGGGGTGAAAACCTCAGGAGAACCGTGTACGTTTCCGGCACTAGCGGAGCGTTCGCATCTCTTCTTTTTCGCTCTAACCGGAGACCAGTTGGTGACACCCAGAGCGACGGCGCAAAGCGGATTCTCTCAAAGTCATCCCCGATTCGAAGTCAGCGACTGACCGAAGCCGAGATCTGCATCACCTCAACCAAGACCTCCGAACTTAAGTCCGCCACCGACCGCGGAACTCCCGGCATCGCAAAAGTCGATCAAGACAAATTCCAGTTCGCTTCACATTGCTGCGTCCGACATTTCAGGAATCGAGTTCTAGCATGATGGTTCATAAAGCTGCGCGGACGGTGCAAAACAGCTTATTTTATAGTGATTCAATAACTTCATCGCATCTCAATGTCTGGCGCGGTCTGCGTGCGATGACTTGCATCGCACTCACTGGTGTCAGCGCCGTCGCGCTTGCTTGCGTCAGCACGAACGCGATGGCTCAGACGTTGCCGACCGGCGGTTCAGTCACAGCGGGCAGCGCCACCATCACCGCGCCGAATGCCAGCACGCTGAACATCAACCAGTCCTCCAACCAGGCGATCATCAACTGGCAGTCGTTCTCGGTCGGCGCGGGCGGCACCGTTAATTTCAATCAGCCGGGTGCCTCGTCGGCGACGCTGAATCGTGTGACCGGTCTCACACCGTCGAGCATCGCCGGTACGATCAATGCGCCCGGCACGGTTCTTCTCGTCAATCCGAACGGCATCGCGATCACCAAGAGCGGAGTTGTGAACGCCGGTTCATTTGCCGCATCGACGCTCGACATCAAGAACGAGGATTTCCTCGCCGGTCGTTACAAGTTCGGCGGCAATGGATCGTCGGCGACCGTCACCAATGCCGGCCGGATCAACGTGTCGGATGGCGGCTTTGCCGCATTGCTCGGCGGCCGTGTGGCCAATGACGGCGTTATCACCGCGCGACTCGGCAAGGTCGGACTGGGCAGCGGCGAGATGATTACGCTCGACATGTCGGGCGACGGCTTCTTGTCGGTCGCCGTGCCGTCAAGCCAGCTCGGCAATCTGAAGGATGGCACCGGCAAGGCGCTGGTCACCAACAGTGGCAAGATCCGTGCAGATGGCGGTACCGTCTTCCTGAGCGCGGCGACGGCCACGAATCTGTTGCGCGACGCCGTCAATGTGCCGGGCTCGATCCGCGCCAATTCGGTCGGAACCCATAACGGCCGCATCGTGATTGGTGGCGGCTCCGGCGGCCGCGTCAGCGTCACCGGCCGGCTTGCTGCCAATGGCAGCACCAAGAGCAGCGGCGGCAATATCGCGATCTCTGGCGCGTCGGTCGCCACGTCCGGCAAGATCACCGCCAATGGTGCGACCGGCGGCGGCATCTCGATCGCAAGCAGCGGCAATGTCGATCTGGCAGGGACCATCGCCGCCAAGGGCAATGCGTGGCAGGGCGGCAGCATCACGATCACCGGCAGCGACGTCGCCGCCGTCAGCGCGCTGATCGATGCCTCCGGCACGACCGGCGGCGGCACGATCCAGATCGGTGGCGGCCCGCAAGGATCGGGGCCGTTGGCCCACGCCCAGTCACTGTCGATCGATTCCAGCACTGTCATCAGCGCCGACGCGCTTGATAACGGTCAGGGTGGCACCATCATCGCATGGTCGGACGGACTGACCAGCGCGAAAGGCACGTTGAGCGCGCGTGGCGGCGTCAACGGCGGCGACGGCGGCTTCATCGAGACGTCCGGTCACAGTGTCGATTTCACCGGCATTACGATTGGTGTGTCCGCGCCAAACGGCAGCGGCGGCAAATGGCTGATCGATCCAAACAACATCACGATTGACGCGGCTGCGGCCAGCACGCTCAGAGCTGCGCTGGCGGGCGGCGCCTACGTCGTGCTGCAGACCAATGCCGACGGAACGACATCGAGTTCCACCGGTGCCGGTACGACGAGTGTCGGCAATGGCGACATCAATATCAACGCGGCGATTACAGGCTGGTCCTCTGGCGGGACACTCGCACTCACGGCCGCCAACGACATCAATGTCAATGCCGCGCTCGGTAGCGGAGCTGGCGCGCTCGTTGCGCAGGCCGGCGGCTCATTCATCGTCAGTGCCGGCGGATCGCTCAATCTGACAACGGCATCGATCACCGCCAAGAACAATATCTCCCTCGCCGGAACCGTCTCGCTGACGGGCACGTCGAGCTTTACCGCAAACAATACGTTTGGCGTTTACACAGGAGCCAATCTCGGCACCAATCCCACGGTCAATGCCGGCTTCGTGGACGCCCAGGCTACGCTCACCATGTCCGGTGGCGGCACGTTCAATTCACGCGGCGACATGTATTTCCAGCATATCGCCAACAACAATGGCGGCTTGCTGACCCTCAACGCGGACAGCGATGGCACGGGGGCCGGGTCTGTCTTCTTCTCGAACACCACTATCTCGACGAGCGGCCACGTCGATATCTTTTATCATCCTGCCAATTATTCAGACCCGAGCTACTACCCGAGCATCGATGGCGGCGGCTCGATCACAGCCTGGAAGCTGGTCAGCACGCCCGAGCAGTTCGCAGCGCTCAACAATCTTTCCGGTGCGCAAAACCAGTTCTATGCGCTGAACCACGATATCGATTACAGCAACTCGAAATCCCTCGTCGGCGGACCGATCAAGGTCAACATCAACACGCAAACGATCCAGGATTTTTATGGAACGCTGAACGGCTTCGGCCATGCGATCCTGAATCCATACGTGAGCCTTCTGGATTCGACCCCCGGGTGGACCGGCAGCAGCCTCGCCGCGTTGATCGGAACCAACCACGGCACGATCAAGAATTTCGGCGTCGTCGGTGGAACGTTCGCGGGTAACTACGTGGACGCCGCCGGCCTGGTCGTCACGAATGCGGGCACCTTGTCGGGCGTGTTTTCCAGCGCCAACGTCTCAACCTCGGGGAGAGCGGGCGGTCTCGTTGCCGTGAACGCAAACGACGGCACCATCAATGGCGGCTCCTATGCGTCGGGGGCGGTGAATGGAGGGAGCTACGCTGGCGGCCTGGTCGCGGATAACTACGGAATCATCACGGACTCTTACGCGACTGGAGCGGTTGGTCAGCTGAATCAGGCCCAAATTGGCGGTGGACTGGTCGGAGTCAACGAAGCATCGGGACAAATAACCTACACTTACGCACTTGGCGCTGTGAATGCGGTTTCATATTCCGGCGGGTTGGTTGGCAAAAACGCCTGGTCCAGCTCGGACGCGGGTCGCAACGGTTGCTATAGCTGTGGGGGGCGTGGCGGCGGATATATCGCCGATAGTTATGCTGCAGGCGCTGTCTCGTCGTCCAACGGATATGTCGGCGGCCTCGTAGGCTGGCTGGCCTGGGACACCAACAGTGACGCGTTTGCCCATAACTATAACAGCTCGGCCACACTTTATTGGTCGATTTGGGATTCGATCATCACCCACCAGGCTATCGCGATCGGGTATTCTTATCGGGGAACAAATACCAATAAAGGCGCCGATTTCGGTGTGGGCGCCGCCATCTCTGGCAAGCCGACCCTGAACGACGACTACGTCAATTTTCTCTCGGACGTCAGCACTAATAGCTATGGTGCTTACCAGTTGCTGAGCTACCAGTATTTCAACAATCCCAACACGCTCAGCAATTCGGACTCCGCTAAATTTAATGACCACTGGTACATCATCCAGGGGCAAAGCCGTCCGTTCCTGCGCGCCGAGTATTCGACCACGATCGGAAATACGCATCAGCTTCAGCTGATCGATATGAACGGGACGGCAAGCTACACGCTGATGCGCAACATCGACGCCACGCCACCCGCGGGTTCGACATCGATGTGGTCCAGTGGAAATTTTGCGGCGATTGCTCCGGTGAGCTGGTCCGATGTTCTGACAAATCTCCAAAACCTGGATTTCACGACGACTGATCTGAATGGCGTGGTGACATATCACTACTCAGACCTCGGCACGGTGAACATATCGACGGCGGCGCCAGCCACATCGTTTACAGGCACCTTTGACGGTCAGGGTCATACGATCAGCAACCTGAACGTTTCAGTGCCCTTGGGTGGATTTGGCTCGATATCCAGGAATGTTCAGACCTTTAACGGGCGAGACACTGTCGTGACGTCCCCCGCTGCTTACTACACGCCGTCGGCGGCGCTGTTCGATGTGGTGGGGACCGGCGGCACCGTGGAAAGTGTCGGCATCCTCAAGGGGAGTTTCAATAATGCGGGCTCCTATTCGCCGTTCGGGTCCAGCTATGGAAATGCCGGTGCGATCGCGGGATCGAATTACGGAAACTTAGTCTGGGCCTACGCCGACGCAAACACGAGCATACAATCGGCTTACATCGCTGGTGGTCTCGTTGGCATCAATTATGGTGGCAGCGGCGGCGTCTTCCAATCCTACTCCAGGGCCAGTGTCACCAGCAGCGGGGACGGACAGTCTGCGTCGTCAATCGCCGGCGGCGTCGTTGGCGACAATGAGGGATTGGTCAAGGAAACCTATTCGACCGGCACCGTCAGTGGAAATGGCAAGGTCGGCGGTCTGGTCGGTTACAACAGCGGATACATTGTCGACAGCTATGCCGCTGGCGCCGTCAACAAAGCCAACGCGAATGCCAATATCAGCTATGGCGGGCATCTCGTTGGGCAGAACACAGGCACGGTCCTGGGTTCATTTTACGACACCGACTCGGCGCTGGCCGGGAATATTCTGAGTCTGGGCACCGCCGGCACCGGCTATGCGAGGAGCGTGCTGCAGGATCTCAACTCGTATTCCACCATCTATGCTGGCTGGAATTTTTCGACGGTGTGGGCGCCGCCGAACCAGGCAGGCCAGGGTGGTCTTTCGACTGCGTATTACCCGGAGCTTTATGCGGTCAGCCCGGTCATCTTCGTGCAGGGGCAGAACACGACCCGCACCTACGGAAGCGCCAATCCGACGGTCTCGGCGTCCTACACGGGCGGTTCGACGCAATATCAGTTGGGCCTCGACAGCGATGGCTTGATTTTCGCGCCGTCCGCGACCTCGAGCGCGACGCAGTCCTCAGGTGTCGGCACCTATAGCAACACGCCGACGAACGGCAATTCGCTCACGAGCACCAGCGGTGTCACCTATCGCGTCGTGACGAAAGCCGGTTCGCTTGTTGTGACGCCGCGTCCGGTCACGGTCACGGCCGACGCCATCACCACGACCTACGGCACGACGCCCACACTGACCTATCAGGTGACGTCCGGCAGTGTCGTCAACGGTGACCTGTTCTCCGGTGCGCTTGCCGGCAGCGGCAATGTGAATGTCGGGACGTCGGCGATCACGCGGGGAACGCTAGCGCTGTCGTCAAACTATACGCTCAGCTTTGTCGGCAACACCCTGCAGATCACCCCGGCGACGCTGACGGTGACGCCGGATGCGGGACAGTCCAAGGTCTATGGTGCATCCGATCCGGGCGCGTACGGCTATGCGGTATCCGGCTTCCAGTACACCGACGGGACATCGGTTCTGTCGGGCGCCTTGTCGCGCAGCGCCGGACAGGATGTCGGCAGCTACAGCTACACGTTGGGTAGCCTTGCCGCCAACTCGAACTATACGCTGAGCTTTGCCAGCAATCCGGCAAAATTCGCCATCACGCCGACAACGTTGTTCGTTACGCCGACAGGGCTGTCCAAGGTCTACGGCGAGACCGATCCGGTCTTCACCTATTCGGCGGAGGGCTATCAATTCGGTCAGAACGGGTCCGTCTTCAGCGGCGCGCTGTCGCGCGCGTCCGGCCAGAACGTCGGTAGTTACGGCTACACCCTGGGCACGCTGAGCGCCGGTTCGAACTATACGCTCAGCTTCGTCGCCAATCCCGCCAGCTTTGCCATCACGGCGCGCGACATCACGCTTTCTGCGCTGTCGCAAACCAAGATGTATGGCGAACTCGACCCGACGTTGACCTATAGCGTCGGCGGTCTCGGGCTCGCGGCTGGCGACACGCAAGCGGCGGTCTTCACGGGCGCGCTGACCCGCGCGGCTGGCGAGAATGTCGTGGCCGGCGGCTATGGCATTACGCAGGGCTCGCTGCAGGCGAACAGCAACTACAACGTCACCGGCTTCACGCAGTCGACGCTGACCATCACGCCGCGGACCATCACAGTGACGGCCGATGCGCAGACCAAGGTGTACGGCAACGCTGATCCGCTCCTGACTTACACGGTCGGCGGCAACGGCCTCGGCAATGGCGATACGCAGGCGACGGTCTTCACGGGCGCGCTGACCCGCGCCGCAGGTGAAAACGTCGTGGCCGGCGGCTATGCCATCACTCGGAATACGCTGGCTGCGAACGCCAACTATTCGGTGACCGGCTTCGCCGGCGCCAAGCTCGCGATCACGCCGCGCCAGATCACGGTGACGGCAGATGCGCAGTCCAAGGTCTATGGTGAGGTCGACCCGACGCTGACCTACACCGTGGGTGGCAGCGGCCTCGGCAACGGCGATACGCAGGCCATGGCCTTCACCGGCTCGCTGGTGCGCGCTGTCGGTGAGAACGTCGTGGCCGGCGGCTACGGCATCACCCAGAATACGCTGACCGCGAATGCCAACTATTCGGTGACCAGCTTCACGGGTGCCAAGTTCACGATCACGCCGCGCCAGATCACGGTGACGGCCGACGCGCAGTCCAAGGTCTACGGCGAGGCCGACCAGACGCTCACCTACACCGTGGGTGGTAGCGGCCTCGGCAACGGCGATACGCAGGCTGCCGCCTTCACCGGCTCGCTGGTGCGTGCCGCTGGCGAAAACGTCGTGGCCGGCGGCTACGGCATCACCCAGAATACGCTGGCTGCGAATGGCAACTATTCGGTGACCAGCTTCACCGGCGCCAATCTCATGATCACGCCGCGCCAGATCACGGTCACGGCCGACGCGCAGACCAAGGTCTATGGCGATGCTGATCCGGTCTTGACCTACCGGGTCGGCGGAAGCGGCTTCGGCAACGGCGATACCCAGACGACCGTGTTCACGGGATCGCTGAGCCGTGCAGCGGGCGAGAATGCTGTGACGGCAGGCTACGACATCACGCAGAATACGCTGGCGGCAAACGCCAATTACGCGATCACCGGTTTCAAGCCATCTGTTCTGTCCATTATACCGGCACCGATCACCGTCACGGCAAATGGCGGAAGCTCGGTCTATGGGCAGTCACCGACCAATCCCGGTCTGTCGGCAACCGGTCTGAAGTTCAAGGACGGCGTCGATGTTCTCACTGACCTCAGCAACTCGTTCGGCATCCTGCCGACATCAGGCGTCGCCGGCAGCCCGTATACGCTGAGTGTTCTCGGTACCCTCAGCAATCCGAACTACAGCATCACCACCCGTAACACCGGCACCTGGGTTGTCACTCCGGCCCCGATCGAGGTCACCGCACTTGGCGGCACGTCGGTCTATGGGTCGGCGCCAGCCAATCCTGGTCTGGCCGCGACCAATTTGCAGAATGGCGAAGGCGTCGACGTGCTGACCGGGTTGAGCAATTCGTTCGGCATCCTGAAGACCTCGAACGTTGCTGGAAGCCCGTACGTGCTGACCGTCGACGGCAAGCTTTCGAATCCGAACTACACCATCAACGCAACCCATGCCGGCAGCTGGATCGTCACACCTGCGCTGATCTCGGTTGCCGCTGATCCGCAGAGCCGACAGGTCGGCCAGGCGGATCCAGCGCTCACCTACAAGATCACCTCAGGCCAGCTGTTCAACGGAGATACATTCCACGGTGCGCTGACCCGAGCCGCGGGCGAGCAATTGGGCATCTACGCGATCACGCAGGGATCGTTTGGGGCGACGACGAACTACGCGCTGACCTTCTTCGGAGCGGACTTCACCATCAAGTCGCCGCCGACCAATCCATCGAGCAATGTTGCGCCACCGGTCAATGGCGGTTCGCTTCCGACTGGCGGTACGCAGCCGCCCGGCGGCCAGATCTCGTTCGCGCCACCTCCGACAACACCGATCTCCTTCACCGCGGGCGGCGGCGGCGCGGGCACTGGCGGTTCGGGCACCGGCGGTACAGGAGGCGCGGGCGGGCGGGCGGCCAACGCACCCACGGACACGACGGTCGCCGCAGTCAAGCCGAATGATCCGCTCGATCCGGTGACTGGCGCGACGGACAGTCTTGACCCGAAGGGCGAGCGGACCAACGGATTGAACTTCCTGCCGATCAGCCAGTACGACGCCAAGCAATATTCTGGTGGCAAACTGCCCGGATATGAAGATCGTGACGGCGAGGCGACGATCTTCACGATGATCGCGCGCGCGATCGCCAACAAGAATCCGACCGGCGTATTTATCGATGGTTTCTGGAATGCCGACACAGCCGACAAGCAGGGCGCCAGCCAACCTGGATCGATCCAGCCGCGCGTGACCTTCTCCGACGGAGCCGGGAAATCGGCAGTGCCTCCGGACGGCACGGTGTTCCCGCTGGTGAAGGGGACCACCGATCTCGGATCGTTGCTCGGCAAGGGTCCGCTGATGCTTCAGGGCGCCGCAAAGTCCGGCGCTGCAGGATCGTGGATGCTTGCAATCAGGTTGACTGATGACGGCAAGGGTATCATCGCCAATGATCCCGTGACCGGTCGCCAAATTATCCTCGCCTACGACGCTGCAACCAAAACCGTCGGCGGTGCGACGAGCATCTTCAATCCGGTGTCCAAGGCCTGGGTGCCGATTGCCGAGGCGAACGCCGTGCAGGTCGCAGGTGAGGCCGAGCTGCCTGCTGACAGGTTTACGGCGCTGCAGAACTTTGTGCCGCAGGGCTATCTGGCTCTCAGCATCAACTGATCGGGGCCGGGACTGCGTGAGATCGGCCCTCATCGCCAGTTGCGCTGCGAGCGCGATCAGACCGCGGAACCGCTCTTCAGGTTCGCGGTCAGAAGACCGGCACAACCGAGTGAGACTGCAATACCAATAACGCAGCCGGTCCAGCCGAAACGATCGAACGACAGTCCCAGTACAATCGTCCCTATCAAGCCTCCGAGGAAATAGCAGGCGAGATAGGTGCCGCTGGCGACACCGCGGTTCTCGGCGGCGGCTTGCCCGACGAAGCCGGTTGTTGCCGCTTGTGCAAAGAAGGTGCCGACGCCCATCAGGATCATGCCGGCCAGCACGTCGAACAGATGCGGACTGAGCATCAGCGGCAGGCCGAGAGCTGCGACCGTGAGCGCGGCCCAGATCGTCGGGCGTTTGCCGATGAGCGAGGCGACCCTTCCAGCAAACAGCGTGGTGATGACCGAGGGCAGGAACACGAAATAGACCAGGCCGAGGTCCATCATGCTTAACGCCAGCGGCGGCCGGACCAGCACGAAGTTCACGAACGTGAAGGTCCCGATGAAAGCGAACAGGATGCAAAACCCGATCCCGAAGGCCGAGCGCAGGGCACGATTGCGCCAATGCGCGACCATGGCGGTGAGAGGGGATCCGACCGGAATCATCCCTTGCATTGGCTGGACGCGATGGATGGTGAAATAGACGAGCGTAGCGCCGACAAGATTGAGCGCGGCAAAGAAGTAGAAATTCCAGGACAGTCCAAGGCTGTCAGCGACGGCGGCCGAGATCAGTCGTCCAATCAGATTGCTGGCGACATTGCCGGTGATGTACGCGGCAAAGGCGCCGCTGGCGTCCATCGCGCTGCAATGCTCCCCGAGATAGGCGAGGGTCAATGTAAAGGCTGACGCCATGCACAAGCCTTGCGCGATGCGAAGGCTCGTGAAGACCGCAAGGTTGGGCGCCTGCGCGAGCAGGCTCGTGGGGATCGCGAGCAGCATCAGGCTGAGCAGGATCCCGCGACGCCTGTCGATGCGTGGGCTGAAGAAGCCGACGACGAGCCCGGCGAACGCCATGCCAAAGGTACTGGCGTTGACCGCGACGCCCATGGCGGCGGGCGTCACCCCATAATGACGCGTCAGGGACGGCAGGATCGCCTGTGTCGCGAACAGGTCGACAACGGTCAGGAATGCGATGAGGCCGATGACGAGTGAGCGACGAATGACGCCAGGCGAGTGCGCGTGCCTCGTCGTGTCTGTCGGCTCCATCATTGCAGGCAAGTCGGTCATGTCGCAACGTCTCCTGTGCAGAGGGATGTGACGCCCGGACTGGGGGAATACGGGCGTCACATCCGGCAACGAGTGCTGGGGCTGAAGCGCTCGTCACATGTTGTGGTCGTGCGGATCCCTGCGGACGTCGCCGACGTAGAGGATGACAGTCTCCTTGCCGAGGTTCTTCCACCAGTGCGACGTGCCGAAAACTTCGGGACGCAGGTCGCCGGCCTTGTGCACGATCGGATCAATGCAGTTGGAGGCGTATTCGACGATCTCGCCTTGTTGCACGAAGATCAGCGCCGGCCGATCGTCGTGGCTGTGCCACGGCACGATGCCGCCGGGCTCGATCGTCAGCTTCCGGAAGCGCAGCTCGCGATCTTTGATGTTGGCCGGCTGCTTCTCGAGATCGATCGAACCCAGCGTGACATCGGTGACGCCGACCGGCTTGTAGTCGACCATCTTCTGCGCGTTCGGCTTGATCTTGTCGGCGGGGCATTCGCCGGCGAAGGCGGGTTGTCCTGCGACAAGCAGGGCGCCGGCGATGGCAAGACCAGGCAGGATTGTTTGCGGGAGTCGCGAAAGCCTGAACATGAATTCTCTCCGTTTTGGCCGCAACCGCATTGGTTCGGCTATGGCGTCAGGCTCGCCGAAGT
>JAEWHT010000207.1 GCA_023387695.1 Pseudomonadota bacterium
AATCATGTCTGGTTCGCATCGGGCGACCGGCTGAACGCGGTCGATCCGGCCGACGGCAAGATCGCGCGCACGATCAACGTCGCCGCGCATGCCGGCACGGCGTTCGACGGCCGACATTTGTTCCAGATCGCCGAGGACCGCATCCAGAAGATCGACGCGGCGACGGGCAAGGTGCTCACCACGATCCCCGCGCCGGGCAGCGGCGGCGATTCCGGCCTCGCCTGGGCCGAAGGCTCGCTCTGGGTCGGTCAATATCGCGAACGCAAGATCCACCAGGTCGATCCCGACAGCGGCAAGATTCTCCGCACCATCGAAAGCAAGCGCTTCGTGACCGGCGTGACCTGGGTCGACGGCGAGCTCTGGCACGGCACTTGGGAAGGCGATGACAGCGACGTGCGGCGGATCGACCCTGAAACCGGCAAGGTGCTCGAGCAGCTCGACCTGCCGGCCGGAACGATGGTCTCGGGACTGGAATCCGACGGCGAGGATCGCCTGTTCTGCGGCGGCGGCGCCGCGGGCAAGGTGAGAGCGGTGCGACGCCCGCGGCGGAGCTGATGGCTCGCCCACGCCCTCACGACCAGTCACACAAGTTAACCCATTTGCCGCAATTCCACCCCACCGGTGCGCTCTAGCGCCCTCCTCGCCTGCCCTGTAAAATCCCACTAGGGCGGCTTGGGGGATTGATGCGTCTGACGTTGAACTTGAAGACTGTGCTGATCGCCGCGGCCGTGCTCGCGGCATCGTTTTTCATCAGCCTGAAGGCGATGGACTGGCTGTCGCCGCGCGCCAGCAATTCGGCACCACCGATCGCCCAATTGCCGCCGCTGCCGCCGGTCTCGAAGAGCTCGATCGTGGTGGCCCCCGTCGCGATCGCACTGTCGGCAATCCGTGAGCAGGCCGAGAAGGCATCGCCGCGCAATTTCGCCGGCAAGGCCGAGAACCCGATCTCGCAGATCCTGCAGGACGCCGATATCGGCTGGACCGCCAACCGCGGACCGATGTCCGCGACCGGCGACAAGGACGTGCTGACGCTATCGACGCCGATCACGGGCAAGCTGAACGTCACGGGCTCGCTGTCGGCGAAGGCCACCGGCGCGCTCGGCGATGCGTTGGGCAGCGTGCTCGGCGGCGACGCGGCGAAACGGATCGGCGCGGTCAACATCAAGAATTTGAACGCAAGCGCTGAGATCAAGGGCAGCGTGGTCGTCACCTCGCGCCCGAAGCTCGCGGCCGCCTGGCATCTCGAGCCGAATTTGGGCGCGCAGGTCAATCTCGGCGATACCAACCTCAACGTCGCCGGCGCCAAGGTCAACGTGCCGGCGCAGGTGAAGCCGCTGATCGACAAGACCGTCGGCGAGCAGCTCAACGTCGTCGCCGAGCGCATCCGCAACGATCCGAGCCTGCGGGAGAACGCGAAGGTGCAATGGGCCAAGGCCTGCCGCTCTATCCCGCTGCAGGGCACCGGCTCCTCCGCGTCGCTGCCGCCGCTCTGGCTGGAGATGAAGCCGACCCGCGCGATCGCTGCGCAGCCGCGCGTCGATGCGCAGGCCATCACGCTGCTGCTCGGCCTCGAAGCCGAGACGCGCGTGACCTCGACGCAGACCAAGCCGGATTGCCCGTTCCCCGACAAGATCTCGATCGTGCCGCCGACCGGCACCGGCGTGAACATCGGCGTGCCCATCGACGTGCCCTTTACCGAGATCAACAAGCTGATCGCGGCGCAAATGGTCGGCCACACCTATCCCGAGGACGGCTCGGGTCCGGTCGATGTCACCGTGAAGAGCGTCAACGTGGTCCCGTCAGGCGAGCGGCTGCTGATCTCGCTCTTGGTGCGCGCCAAGGAGAAGAAGAGCTGGCTCGGCCTCGGCGCCGAAGCGACCGTGCACATCTGGGGCCGGCCCATGCTCGATCAGGCACAGCAGACGCTGCGGCTTGCCGACATCCAGCTTGCGGTGGAATCCGAGGCGGCCTTTGGCTTGCTCGGCGCCGCGGCGCGCACGGTGGTTCCGCAGATGCAGCAGGCACTGGTGCAGAAGGCAACGCTCGATCTGAAGCCGATCGCCGCCAATGCGCGCGAGAAGATCGCCGCCGTCATCGCCGACTTCCAGAAGAGCGAGGACGGCGTCAAGGTCGAGGCCAATATCAGCAGCCTCACGCTGGCGGAGATCGCCTTCGATGCCAAGACGCTGCGCGTGGTTGCGGAAGCCGGCGGCACGTTGAATGTGTACGTGACCAAGCTGTCCGGGATGTAGCGCACTATTTTGCAAGGAATCCGCGCAGCCCTTCACCGCTTGCGCTGCTGGCATTCTCGTCCGAGGATGCTAAGCTGCTTCTCGCAACCTCCAACGAGGTGCTGAGAGTAACGTTGAGGGTATCGCGAGGACCAATGGAAGCCGGCATCGTCACAACTGCGCCGGCCCTGGTGCGCTTTTCCGGCATTCAGAAGACCTATGATGGCGAGCACCTCGTGGTGAAGAACCTCGATCTCGACATCAGGAAGGGCGAGTTCATCACGCTGCTCGGCCCTTCCGGCTCGGGCAAGACGACCACGCTGATGATGCTGGCTGGCTTCGAGGTTCCGACCCGGGGCGAGATCTACCTCGCGGATCGCCCGATCAAGAACATGCCGCCGCACAAGCGCGACATCGGCATGGTGTTCCAGAACTATGCGCTGTTTCCGCATCTGACGATCGAGGAGAACGTCGCCTTTCCGCTGTCCGTTCGCAAGACGAGCAAGGCGGAGACCGAAGCGCGCGTCAAGGCGGCGCTGCGCATGATCAAGATGGAAACCATGGCACAGCGGCGCCCCGGGCAACTCTCCGGCGGCCAGCAACAGCGCGTGGCACTGGCCCGCGCGCTGGTCTTCAATCCGCAGCTCGTGCTGATGGACGAGCCGCTCGGCGCGCTGGACAAGCGCCTTCGCGAGCAGATGCAGTTGGAGATCAAGCAGCTGCACGAGACCATGGGCATTACCGTCGTCTACGTCACCCACGACCAGAGCGAAGCGCTCACCATGTCGGACCGCATCGCCGTGTTCAACGACGGCATCGTGCAGCAGATCGACAGGCCCGACGCCCTCTACGAGCGTCCGGTGAACAGCTTCGTTGCCAATTTCGTCGGCGAGAACAACGTGCTGGCCGGGACCGTCGAGACATCAGACAAGCAATATTGCCGCGTCGCGCTCGCCGGCGGCGGTACCGTGACCGCGCGGGCGGTCAACGTCTCGGGCCCGGGCGCAGCGACCTCGCTGTCGGTGCGGCCGGAGCGCGTCGCCATGATCCCGGACGGCTCGTCCAGCGACGCACCGAACCGGCTGCCGGCCAAGGTGCAGAACACCATCTATCTCGGCGACCACGCGCTCGCCGTGCTCGATGTCGCCGGGAATAACGAGTTCATGGTGAAGCTTCAGCCGGGCGCGCATGACAGCCTGAACCACGGTGATAGCGTCTTCATCACCTTCCGCCCCGAGGACTGCCTCGCGCTCGACCCCGTTTGATTGATCGATCAACTTCAACGCAACTCACATCAAGAAGGAACAAGGACCATGCTGAAGCGCAACATTGCTCTGGGTTTCATCGCGGTATTCGGCGCCAGCGCCGCGCTGGCCACGGTCGCGCAAGCGCGTGACCTCACGGTCGTGTCGTGGGGCGGCGCCTATCAGGATGCGCAGAAGAAGGTCTATTTCGAGCCGTTCAAGAAGGCATCTGGCATGCCCATGAACGACGAGTCCTGGGACGGCGGCGTCGGCGTGCTGCGCGCCAAGGTGCAGGGCGGCGCGGCCACCTGGGACCTCGTTCAGGTCGAGAGCGATGAGCTCGCGGTCGGCTGCGAGGAGGGCCTGTACGAGAAGCTGGATTATTCCAAGATCGGTGGCGAGGGCGCCTACATCCAGCCGTCGGTCAATCCCTGCGGCGTCGGCGCCATCCTTTATGATTTCGTGCTCGGCTACGACAAGGACAAGCTGAAGGAAGCGCCCAAGGGTTGGGCCGATTTCTTCGACACCAAGAAGATTCCGGGCAAGCGCGCGCTGCGTCAGGGTCCGAAGACGACGCTTGAAATCGCCCTCATGGCTGATGGCGTCGCGCCGAAGGACGTCTACAAGGTGCTGGCGACCGATGAAGGCGTCGATCGCGCCTTCAAGAAGCTCGACACCATCAAGGGCGACCTCGTCTGGTGGAAGGCAGGCGCCCAGCCGCCGCAATTGCTCGCCTCCGGCGAGGTGGCGATGACCTCGGTCTACAATGGCCGCATCGACACTGCGAACAAGAACGACAAGAAGAATTTTGGCATGGTGTGGGATGGCGCGCTGTTCACGCTCGACAGCTGGGTCATCCTGAAGGGCAGCCCGAACAAGGACGCGGCCTACAAGTTCCTGGACTTTGCCGGCAAGGCCGAGAACCAGTCGAAACTGTCGGAGAACATCGCCTACGGCACTTCGAACAAGGATGCCGCGGCCCTGATTCAGCCGGCCGTGCTGAAGGATCTGCCGACCGCGCCTGACAACATCAAGAACGCGGTCGAGATCAACGTGGCCTTCTGGCTGGAAAACATCGACAAGCTGACCGAGCGCTTCAACAAATGGGCTGCGAAGTAGCACGGGTATTGCGCAGGCGGAGGGCTACCCTTCGCCTGTGTCTCGCCCTGAAATGATCACCCCATGACTGCAGCGTCCCTGACCGGCGCAGATGCCGAGACGAACGTGCCGCTCAAGCGCCGCCTGAAGCAGGCGGAGCGCACGCGTCAACTCAAGGCGTTCGCGCTCGTCGGGCCGCTGCTGCTGTTCCTGCTCTTCACCTTCGCCGGACCCATCGCCGGCATGCTTTGGCACGCGGTCGATGACCATGAGGTGCGTCAGGTTCTGCCGCAAACGGTCGCTGCTCTCGCCAATTGGGACGGCAAGGACCTGCCGAATGAGGCCGCCTACGCCGCACTGGCGAGCGACATTCAGGCGGCGCGCACCGCCGGCACCATCGCCATTGCAGCCAAGCGGCTGAACTACGCGCTGAATGGGTTTCGGACGATCCTGACCAGCACCGCGCGCAATCTGAAGGCAACGCCGGAAGCAGGCACGGCCAAGGAGACGCTTGGCAAGATCAACGCGGCCTGGCGCGACCGCGCAACATGGACCACGATCAAGGACGCAAGTGGCCCGGTCACGAGCTTCTACCTTCTCGGGGCGCTCGACCTTGTCAGGAACGCGGATGGCGCGATCGTCGCGGCCTCGCCGGATCAGGCCATCTACCGCGAGGTTTTCGCCCGCACCTTCCTCATCAGCCTCGGCGTCACAATCCTCTGCCTGATCCTCGGCTTTCCCGTCGCGTATCTGCTCGCAGCGCTGCCGCCGGGCCGGTCGAACCTTCTGATGATCTTCGTGCTGTTGCCGTTCTGGACCTCGCTGCTGGTCCGCACCTGCGCCTGGATCGTGCTGTTGCAGAGCAAGGGCGTCGTCAACGACAGCCTGCACTGGCTTGGCATCATCGATGAACCGTTGCGCCTGATCTACAACCGCTTCGGCGTTTGCGTGGCCATGACCCACGTGCTGCTGCCATTCATGATCCTGCCGCTGTACAGCAGCATGAAGGCGATCTCGCCGGCCTACATGCGCGCCGCCGCCTCGCTCGGCGCGCCGCCCCTCACCGCTTTCTTGCGGATCTATCTGCCGCAAACCCTCCCCGGCATCGGCGCGGGAAGCCTGCTCGTCTTCATCCTCGCGCTCGGCTACTACATCACGCCGGCGCTCGTCGGCGGCGCCGCCGACCAGATGATCAGCTACTTCATCGCGCTGTACACGACCGAAACCGCCAATTGGGGCCTCGCATCGGCGCTCGGTGCGGTGCTGCTGCTCGCCACCATTCTGCTCGCGCTCGTCTACGGCAAGCTGGTGCAGGGCCAGCAGGTGACGGGAGGGATGAAGAATTGAGCGACGCTTCCTCTCTGCGCACGCCCAGCCAACGCATCGCGTGGGCCGCGAC
>JAEWHT010000211.1 GCA_023387695.1 Pseudomonadota bacterium
GCTGGAGGTGATCCGCAACGGCCTCGTGCTCGCGCAGGTCAACTCCTATTGGCAGCAGACGCTGGTGGGCGTGATCATCATCCTTGCCGTGCTGGTCGATCGCATCCGCTCGCGCATGACTTAGAGCATGATCCGGACCCGGAGGGCCGCGTTAGCGCAAAGTGTGAAGCGGTTTTCCGAAAGATCATGCTCAAACAAAGATTTGAGAGTTACTCCGTCAGGACAACGAAAGATCGTCTATCCGCCTGCCGGAGCATCACATCACAAATGGATAGGCATCAAAGTGTGGAGGGAAGGAAATGAAGAAGCTTCTGTTGGCTGGCGTGACCATCGCGATGATGGCGACCCCGGCATTTGCCCAGACCTACAAGTTCGCCGTCGTTCCCAAGGCGATGAACAACCCGTTCTTCGACGTGGCGCGTGACGGCTGCCTGAAGCGAGCCAAGGAGCTCGGCAACGTCGAGTGCATCTACAAGGGACCGATCGAGCACGAGCCGGCGACGGAGGCGCAGATCATCCAGGACTTCATCACCCAGAAGGTGGATGGGCTTGCGATCTCGGTTGCCGACGTCGCGGCGATGACCAAGTCGATCGAGGCGGCGACTGCGGCCGGCATCCCCGTCATCACGTTTGACGCGGATGCGCCGGGCTCCAAGCGGCTCACTTATATCGGCACCAACAACAAGGACTTCGGCGTCGCGCTCGGCAAGCAATTGCTCCAGCTCCGGCCCGAGGGCGGCAAATATGCCATGGTCTCTGGCGGCCCGGGCGCCAAGAACCTTGCCGAACGTGTCGATGGTGTCCGCGAAGCGCTCAAGGGCTCGAAGTGGGTCGAGGTCCAGGGTTCGCCGACCTTCTGCAACGATGATTCCGCGCTTGCGGTTCAGCAGATGTCGGACCTGCGCACAGCGACGCCGGATCTCGCCGCGATCGTGCCGGTCGGCGGCTGGCCGATGTTCGCACCGGAAGGCTTCAAGGCCTTCGTCAACAAGAACAAGAAGGACATCGATTCCGGCAAGCTGACGCTTGTCGTCGCCGATACGCTGAAGATGCAGCTCGAATTGCTGCGCGACGGCTATTCCAATGCGCTCACCGGCCAACGCCCGTTCGAAATGGGCGAGAAGTCGATGGACACGTTGCTCGCGATCAAGAAGGGCCAGAAGGTTCCGGAAGTGATCTACACCGGTCTCGATCTGGTGACGAAGGACAACGTCGCTCAGATGTTGAAGTAGTGACGTTGAGCGGGAACGTCTGCCAGCCCCGACGTTCCTGCGCTACACTCCCTCCTCCGTTCGCGGGGGAGGGAGTATTGCTTTTGGAAGGAAACTGAAATGAAGCGTACCCGGCTTGCAGACGGTCTCGACGTCACGTCAATTGGCCTCGGATCGGCGCCGCTCGGCGGATTGTTCTCAGCGGTCAGCGACGCAGATGCGGAGGCGACACTCGCGGCCGGCTGGTCGGCCGGCATCCGCTTCTACGATACCGCGCCGCTCTACGGCTTCGGCCTGGCGGAACACCGACTGGGTGCCTTCCTGCGGCAACAGAAGCGCGACTCCTATGCGATCTCGACCAAAGTCGGTCGCCTGCTGCGCCCGCCCGGCGCTGGTACGGTCGAGGATGATCATTTCAAGGATGCGCCTCCACTGCGGCCGCTATTCGATTTCAGCTATGACGGCGTGATGCGCTCGGTCGAAGAGAGCCTCGGCCGCCTCGGGCTCGATCGTGTCGACGTTCTGCTCGTGCATGATCCTGATGACCACTATGACGCTGCCATCAGCGGAGCCTTCCGCGCGCTGATGCGTCTGCGCGATGACGGTACCGTGAAGGCGATCGGCTCCGGCATGAACCAGTCCGAGATGCTCACGCGCTTCGCTGAAGCGGTGCCGGTCGACTGCTTCCTGCTCGCGGGACGCTACACGTTGCTAGATCAGGGCGCGCTGAATGCGCTGTTTCCCATCTGTACGGACAAGAACATCGGCATCCTGCTCGGCGGCATCTACAACAGTGGTATCCTCGCCAATCCGCATGCGGGCGCGAAGTTCAATTATGAGGACGCTGATGCGACGCTCGTTGCGCGTGCGCTCGAACTCGACCAGCTCTGTCGCAAGCACGGCACCGAGCTGAAGGCCGCGGCGTACCAGTTTTGCATGGCGCATCCGGCCGTGACCGTTGCCGTGATGGGCGCGCGCAACGCTGCCGAGGTCGCCGACAACATCGCGATGTCGGAGCGTGCGGTGCCGCATGCCTTCTGGCAGGAGCTGCGCGCCAAAAACCTCGTCGACGCGCGGGCGCCGCTGCCGGGCGGAGCGTGAGACATGGTGATCGATTCCCACCAGCACTTTTGGGATCCCGCGCGCGCCGATTATCCCTGGATGAATGCGCCTGAGCAGACGCCGATCCGCCGCGCCTTCGGCCCTGCCGATCTCGCGCCGCTGCTGAAAGCAAACGGCATCGACGCAAGCATCGTGGTGCAATGCCGCTCAGAGCGCGCCGAGACCGAGGAGTTCTTGCGGATCGCGCATGCCACACCTTCCGTCATCGGCGTCGTCGGCTGGGCTGACCTGACCGACGTCGCGCTCGGCGACACGCTCGACCGTCTGCGCGCGTTGCCGAGCGGCAAGAAGCTGGTCGGCATCCGTCACCAGGTCCACGACGAAGCCGATCCCGACTGGTTGTTGCGCGCCGACGTCCAGCGCGGACTGGCCGCGCTGACTGCCCGTGATCTCACCTACGACTTCCTCGTCCGAACCCGCGAGCTACCCGCAGCGATCGCGATCGCAAAGGCCTTTCCGCAAACCCGCTTCGTGCTCGACCATTCTGCAAAGCCGCCGATCGCCGATGGCGGCAGCGCCGAATGGTCCGATCGCATTGCCGCGCTCGCGACCTGCGGCAATGTCTGGTGTAAGGTCTCAGGCCTCGCGACGGAAGCGAAGTGGAACGATTGGGACGCCGAGCGGCTGTTCCCGTTCGTCCAGCATGTGGCGAAGTGCTTTGGCGAGGACCGCCTGATCTTCGGCTCCGACTGGCCGGTGTGCCTGCTTGCGGGCGGCTACGGCGAGATCAAGAGCGCGCTGGAGGCTTGTCTCGCCAAGCTGGGCGCGAACGCCCGTGAGAAGGCCTTTGGCGTGAACGCAAAGGCTGCGTATCGGCTGGCCTGACGTCTCTTACCCTCCCCTGGATGGAGAGGTAAGAGAATCCCTCACGTGCCCGCGGGCACCTGATCCAGGAAGCCCGTGATGCTCCTGATCCGCCCGTCCTTCAGCACGGCGAAATCCGTGCCCTTGATCGGGCTGTCGACGCCGTCAGGCCCGAGACCCCACGAGAAGCGGACGTGATCGCCGTAGCCGTTAGGCTCACCAATCAGGCTGAACTTGAAGTCGGGAAAGCGCTGCTGCACGCCGGCGATCAGCGCATCGATGCCGTCGCGGCCATCGCCCGCCATCAGCGGATCGACATAGCTCGCATCCGCGGTCCAGTTCTCGCTGAGCAATTCACGCCGGCGGCCGGCCGCGCGTTCGTTCCAGAGATCGATATAGCGGCGGGCGATGGTGACATGGTCGGTCATGGGGCTCTCCTTCGATGGCGCCGTGGTCGGCTGTTGCGACTATCGAAGGTTCGCGGACGCGGATCGACTACCTCGGAGATCATGCGCCCGCAAAAAAATGGAGCGCGATGATCTTCATCGCGCTCCGGTCGTCTCGTCGGTCTGTCGCGAAAATTACTTCGCCGCGATCACCATGATCTCGACATTGTACTGGGGCGAGGCGAGCTTGGCCTCGACGGTGGCGCGGGCCGGGGTGTTGCCGGCCGAGACCCAGCCGTCCCACACGGCGTTCATTTCCTGGAACGTCTTCATGTCGGTGATGTAGATCGTCGCTGACAGCAGCTTCGACTTGTCGGTGCCGGCCTTGGCGAGATGGCCGTCGATGGTCTTCAGGATGTCCTGGGTCTGCTTGGTCACGCTTTCGCCGGCCGCGTTGCTGGCGACGACGCCGGCGAGATAGACGGTGTTGCCGTGCACGACGGCCTGGCTCATGCGCGGGCCGGTTTCAAAACGCTGAATGCTCATTGGCGGGATCTCCTGGTGGGAATGGCGGCCCTGTCTAGCCCAGCACACCTCGCTGTGCCACCCCGATGGTGCATGCATTGTCGGCGACGCATGCGTGTCTTACGGAAACCGGCTGAAGAACGCCCAGATCGTCTCGGCGCCGTCGATGTCACCGTTTTGCGGGCCGAGCAGGGCGGCGGCGATTTTCGGGAAGCGGGCATCGGGAAACATCCCGGGCATGCGGTGGCCGCCATTGTTGACGCGATAAAGCGCGACATCGTGTCCCGGAGGACAGCGTGACGCGATCAGCGTCACGTTGGACTGATCGCTGGGGTTCCTGTCGGGGAGTTCGGTGACATCTGCGTCGGCCGTGGCGCAGCCATTGAGGTTGCGCCAGAATGCGAGTGTCTTCTCCGTAGACCAGTAACCGTTGGCGGCGAAATAGCTGGTGCCGCGGCCGCCCTCATAGGGGATCAGCGGATCGACGGTGCCGTTCATCATCAGCATCGGCAGCGGACGCGACGGATGGCATGCGGCAGCCGATTCATCGGTCAGGTTCATGATCACGCTGGCGCCGGCCGCGAACAGATCGGCGCGATTGCACACCAGCGTCATCGCCATCGCACCGCCATTGGAGATGCCGGTGACATAGACGCGCTTGGCGTCCGCCGTGCCGTCCTTCACCAGCGTGTCCACCAATGCTGCGATGAAGCCGATGTCGTCGGTGCCTTCCGGCGGACCGCTGGCGGCGCGCCGTTCGTCCGGTCGCGCGTCGGCCCAGGACTGGTTCAGTCCGTCGGGAAACGCCACGGCGAAGTCATCGCGCTTGGCGATCAGCGGCCATGCAGTCCGCGTCACCATGTCGGCGCCGGTCTGTGTCTTGCCGTGCAGCACGACGACCAGCGGCGCGGGCTTCTTCGGCGACCGCATCACAATGAAGCTGCGGTTCGTGCCGTTGACATCGATCGTGTCGGCGTGCGCCGGCAGGCCGGCCAGCAATGCCACCGCTGATATCGTGATGCCGGCCCACCACCGCATGATCTACCCCACCGCCTTCGCCGCGGCGCGCCCGGCATTGCGGCCCGAGAACAGGCAGCCACCGAGGAAGGTGCCCTCCAGCGAACGATAGCCGTGCACGCCGCCGCCGCCGAAGCCCGCGGCCTCGCCGACCGCATAGAGCCCGGGAATGATCTGTCCCTCGGCGCCGAACACACGCGAATCGAGGTCGGTCTCGAAGCCGCCCAGCGTCTTGCGGGTGAGGATGTTGAGCTTGACCGCGATCAGCGGGCCTTTCTCGGGATCGAGAATCCGATGCGGCGAAGCCGTGCGGATCAGCTTGTCGCCGAGATAGCGCCGCGCATTGTGGATGTTCATCACTTGCGCATCCTTGACGTAGGGGTTGGCGATCTCGCGGTCGCGTGCCTCGATCTGCTTCTTGATGTCATCGAGCTTGAGCAAATCATTGCCGGCGAGCTTGTTCATGGCCGCGACGAGATCCTCGATCTTGTCGCGCACGATGAAGTCGACACCATGGCTTTTGAAGGCTTCCACTGGCGCCGGCGCGCCCTTGTTGGTGGCGCGGCGCAAGGTCATGCGCCAGCTTTTACCCGTGAGGTCCGGATTCTGCTCCGATCCCGACAGCGCAAATTCCTTCTTGATGATGGCCTGCGTCAGGATGAACCAGGAATAATCATGGCCGGTCGACATGATGTATTTGAGCTGGCCGAGCGTGTCCGAGCCAGGGAAGAGCGGCGCCGGCAGCCGCGCGCCCGTGGCGTCGAACCACATCGAGGACGGACCCGGCAGAATGCGGATGCCGTGGCGTGGCCAGATTGGATTCCAGTTCTGGATACCTTCGACGTAGTGCCACATGCGATCGCGATTGATCAGCCGCGCGCCCGCCTTCTCGGTGATGCCGATCATGCGGCCGTCGACATGTTCGGGCACGCCGGAAATCATGAACTTGGGCGGCGTGCCCAGCCGCTCCGGCCAGTTCGCCCGCACCAGATCATGATTGCCGCCGATGCCGCCGGACGCGACGATCACGGCCTGCGCCTTCAGCGTAAACTCGCCGACGACATTGCGCGATGAGCTCTTGCCGCGCTCGGCATTGTCGGGTGCGAGGATCGCACCGGTGACGCCGTCAACCGTGCCGTTGGTGATGGAGAGCGCATCGACGCGATGTCGGAATTTGAAGATCAGCCGGCCGCTCTTCGCAGCCTCGCGCGCGCGGCGCTCGAACGGCTCGACGATGCCGGGGCCGGTGCCCCAGGTGACGTGAAAGCGCGGCACCGAATTGCCGTGACCCATTGCGTCGTAGCCGCCACGCTCGGCCCAGCCGACCACGGGGAAAATGCGATGCCCCATCGCGCGCAGCCAGTCGCGCTTCTCGCCGGCGGCGAAGGCCACATAGGCCTCGGCCCATTTGCGCGGCCAATGGTCCTCGTCGCGGTCGAAGCCGGCGGTGCCGAGCCAGTCCTGCATTGCGAGGTCGAAGGAGTCCTTGATGCCGAGCCGGCGCTGCTCCGGCGAATCGACCAGGAACAATCCGCCGAACGACCAGAACGCCTGGCCGCCGAGCGACTGCTCGCCTTCCTGGTCGACCACCATCACGCGCTTGCCGGCGTCGGCAATCTCGGTCGCCGCCACCAGTCCCGATAGTCCTCCGCCGACGACAATGACGTCAGCCTGCTCAGTCGAATGCCCGGCCATGAGTTCCCCCCTGTAGTTGACCGGGATTGAAGCCAGCGGTGGCAACTGAGATCAAGGGCTTGTCGCGTAAGACCTCGTTAACTTGTTCCACTTTGGGATGGAGTCGGACCTGAGTGCAGCGCGAACGCAACACTGGATTTGAATTTGTTTTGAGCCAGCCGGCCTGCCTAGACAAAACCACGGGTTAGACCGACGCTAGCGGCGCATCACCACCTGACACACAGATTCGAGATCGACTGGGGCGGGGGACAATGAAGTTTCTGACGGGGTTGCTGGCGGCGGTTTGCTTGATCGCTTGCATGGGGGCGTCTCACGCGGTGGTTCGGATCGCGGATGACCGCGGCGGCCGGATCGGAACCTACGTCGACAAGTACCAGGACCTCCGTCAGTCCGGTGACACCGTCATCATTGATGGCCTCTGCGCCTCAGCCTGCACCATCGTCCTCGGTGCCATCCCGCGCGATCGCATCTGCGTCACCTCGCACGCGACACTCGGCTTCCACGCCGCCTGGGATTTCGGCACCAACGGTCGCGCCGTTACCAATGCCGAAGCAACCCAGATGCTCTATGCGATGTATCCCTCGCAGGTGAAGCGCTGGATCTCACAGCGCGGCGGCCTCACGCCGCACATGCTGTTCCTGAAGGGCAAGCAGCTCCAGGCGATGTACAAGCCCTGCTATCTCGACGCGCAGGCCTCAACCAGCAAGCCCGCTTTGCCCCGGCCTTCGCCGAAAGCCGACGAGTTGGAGTCTGCTCGGGGCCAGCTGCTTCACTAAGACTATCAGCACGATGTGACTTTTGGCCCGCCCACGGCGCTTGTCCGTCGGCGGGCCAAAGTCTATTTGAAGGGCAGGGAACCGGGATCTTTGCCCCGATCATTGTCATGGCTCAACCACTACATCCCGCGCATCCGCTACAGGACAATTCGCCCACTGCCGCTCGCGCGCCGTCCGTGCTGCTGTGGGCTGGTGCAGGCGTCGGTGGGCTGATGGTGATCGGCTCGTTCGCCCTCTGGTTCCATTACGGCACCCAGGTGTTCTTCGAAATGATCAGGACCGGCTTTGCCGCCTGCTTCTGACCAGCGACAGGAAGTTTTCCGCTCATGAGTTCAGCCGCCCGTCCGCTGGCGATCGCAACCGCCTTCGCGTCAAGCCTCGTCGTCGGCCTGCTGGTGCTGTTCTGGGCCATGGGCGGGGTCAGCAAGGTGGCGCAGCCGGCTGCGATTGGTGGCCCGTTCCAGCTGACCGACCAGACCGGCAAGGCCTTCACGGACAAGGACCTCAAGGGCAAACCGACGCTGATTTTCTTTGGCTATACCCATTGCCCTGACGTCTGCCCGACGTCGCTGTTCGAGATGTCGGAAGTGCTGCGCGCGATGGGCAAGGACGCCGACAAGATCAATGCCGTCTTTATCTCGGTCGATCCCGAGCGCGACACGCCCGCGACCATGAAGGACTATCTGTCGAGCTTCGACCCCCATCTCGAGGGCCTGTCCGGCGATCCCGCCGAGACCGCCAAGGTGATCACCTCCTACCGGGTCTACGCCAAGAAGGTCCCGACCAAGGACGGCGACTACACCATGGACCACACCGCGCTGATCTACCTCATGGACCGCGACGGCCATTTCGTCTCGCCATTCAACCTGAAGCGGACCCCGGAAGAGGCTGCGGCTGATTTGAAAAAGTATCTCTGAGGGCTGATTTAGGCGCAGTGCTTCCACATCGTCATGGCCGGGCTTGACCCGGCCATCCACGTCTTGGGCCGAAGTTCGTGGATGCCCGGGCCTTCGCCGCGCCGAAGCGGCTTCGGCCGCGCAGGCGGGACGAGCCCGGGCATGACGGCGGAGTAACCACAATCGGCGCTCGCGTTCCCGGCCGGATGGTCTATAAGGCCTTCCGATCCCAATGAAATTCATTCATTTCCGGCCGATGGCTCCATCGCAACAGGCGAAATCGTCCAAATCTGTCCGTGGCTTGCTGACGGGGCTCGCCGTCGCGGGCTGTCTGCTCGCAGGCCTGAGCGGTGCTCGCGCGCAGGCACCGGCCAAGCAGCCGCCTGCCGCGCCCCAGGCTACGCCCCAAGCCACGCCGAAGGTTGCGGCCCCAGCCGCGCCTCAAACGGTCGTTCAAGCCGCCCCCCAGGCCGTGCCCGGCTTCTGGGATCCGCGGCGGCGTCCGGAGCGGCCCGATTTGTCGCGCCTGACCGTGATCCGCTTCTTGACCGAGACCGACTACCCGCCGTTCAACTACACCGGCGCCGACGGCAATCCGGCCGGCTTCAACGTCGATCTCGCCCGCTCGCTCTGCGAGGAGATCAAGGTCAGTTGCACCGTGCAGATGCGCCGCTTCGAGACGCTGGTCGATGCGCTCACCTCGAACCGGGGCGATGCCATCATTGCCTCGATGGCAACGAGCCCGCAGCTGCGTGCCCGCGTCGATTTCACCGATCCCTATTATCGCGTGCCGGCGCGCTTCGCTTCGCGCAAGGATGCGGTGATGCCGGAAATTCGGCCCGAATTTCTCGAAGGCAAGAAGGTCGGCGTCATCGCGGGCTCCGCGCATGAGGCCTACCTCAAGGCGATGTTCACCGACGCCGAGCTGCACGGCTATCCCAACGACGACGCGCTTCGTGCCGCGCTCCGCAAGGGCGAGGTCGATTTCATCTTCGGCGACGCCATCTCGCTGGCGTTCTGGATCAACGGCACGGATTCCGGCGATTGCTGCGCCTTCTCCGGCGGGCCGTTCGTCGAGAGCCGCTTCTTCGGCGAAGGCATCGGCATCGCTGTGCGCAAGGGCAACGACGTGCTGCGCCAGGCCCTGAACTGGGCCCTGTTCCGCGTCTGGGAAAAAGGCCGCTACACCGATCTGTGGCTGAAGTACTTTTCGGTGAGCCCGTTCTAGATTCTTCGCTGCCTCCTCGTCGTCATTGCGAGGAGCGTAGCGACGAAGCAATCCAGACTGTTTCCGCGGAAAGATTCTGGATTGCTTCGCGGAGCCTGTCATCGGGCCGCGCTTCGCGCGGACCCGTTGGCTCGCAATGACGGTGGCGGCGGCTGCGTCGCCCCACAAAATTGCATTCCGCGCGAAAATCGCTATTTTCCGCGGCCCGGAGGCCCCTTGATGTCCGTTATCGATCCCAGCATGACCCCGAGCGATCTTCGTGCGCTCGCCGAACAATCCAACGCCTGGCCGTTCGAGCAGGCGAAGGCCATTGTCACGCGGCTGAAGAAGAGCCCGAAGGACGAGGTGCTGTTCGAGACCGGCTACGGGCCGTCGGGCCTGCCGCATATCGGCACGTTCGGCGAGGTCGCGCGCACCTCGATGGTGCGGCATGCCTTCCGCGTGCTGACCGAGGACAAGATCAAGACGCGCCTGCTCGCTTTCTCCGACGACATGGACGGCTTCCGCAAGGTGCCGGACAACGTGCCGAACAAGGATCTGCTGGCGCAGTATCTCGGGCGGCCGCTCACCGCGGTGCCGGACCCGTTCTCGAACGAATATCCGTCGTTTGGCGACGCCAACAATGCGCGCCTGCGCGCGTTCCTGGATCATTTCGGCTTCGACTACGAGTTCGCGAGCTCGACCGTCTATTACAAGTCCGGCCGTTTCGACGCGACGCTGCTCAAGATGCTCGCCGCCTACGACAAGGTGATGGACATCATCCTGCCGACGCTCGGGCCCGATCGCCGCGCGACCTATTCTCCGTTTCTGCCGATCAGCAAGACCACGGGTGTTGTGCTGCAGGTGCCGATGATCCGCCGCGATGTTGCCGCGGGCACGATCACTTATGTCGATCCCGACACCAACCAGGAAGTCGAAACGCCCGTTACCGGCGGCAACGTCAAGTGCCAATGGAAGGCCGACTGGGCAATGCGCTGGGTCGCGCTCGGCGTCGACTATGAAATGGCCGGCAAGGATCTGATCGATTCCGTGAAGCTCTCCGGAGCGATTGCGAAGGCGCTCGGCGGCACGCCGCCCGAAGGTTTCAACTATGAGCTCTTCCTCGACGAGAAGGGCCAGAAGATATCGAAGTCGAAGGGCAATGGCCTCACCATCGACGAATGGCTGCGCTACGCCTCGCCGGAATCGCTGTCGCTGTTCATGTATCGCGAGCCGAAGGCGGCGAAGCGGTTGTTCTTCGATGTCATCCCGCGCCAGGTCGACGACTATCAGCAATTCACTGATGGCTTTGCGAAGCAGGATGGCAAGCAGCAGCTCGGCAATCCCGTCTGGCACATTCATGGCGGCCATCCACCGCAGGGCGATATGCCCGTCACGTTCCAGCTGCTGCTGACGCTGGTGTCGTCGTCGAATGCGGAAAACGCCGAGACGCTGTGGGGCTTCATCGGCCGCTATCGCCCGGGCGTGAGTCCGCAGACGCATCCGAAGCTCGATGCGATGGTCGGCTACGCCATCAACTATTATCGCGATTTCGTCGCGCCGACGAAGCAGTTCCGCGTGCCCACCGACACCGAGCGTGCCGCGCTTCAGGACCTGCGCGATGCGCTGTCGCAGCTGCCGGCAGAAGCATCAGCCGAAGACATCCAGAACGTCGTCTACGAGATCGGCCGCCGCGATCCCTTCCTTGACCAGGTCAAGAAGGGCAAGGACGGCCGCCCCGGCGTCACGCTCGATTGGTTCAACATGCTCTACCAGGTGCTGCTCGGCCAGGAGAAGGGCCCGCGCTTCGGCTCTTTCGTCGCGGTGTACGGCGTGCAGAACGCGGTGAACATGATCGATGGCGCGCTGGCGCGGAGTGCGTGAAGGGGCGCCTTGGGAGCACAATTGCTTCCTCATCGTCGTCGCGACGAACGCCGGGACCCATACCGCGTGATCTATCGAGGACTCGCGGTCGCCGTACCAGAGTGCAACTGAGATCTTCCGCCAAACTTCTCCCTGTGGTTATGGGTGCCCTGAGTTCACAAACGAAGTGCAACACTTCCTGGAGGAGGTGTTGCCATGGGGCGCAGTTACGAGCAGCTATCCCTTGACGATCGATGCGAGATTGCCCGCCTATCGGCCAATGGCAGCTCGGTTC
>JAEWHT010000225.1 GCA_023387695.1 Pseudomonadota bacterium
TCACGACGACAGCCGTGCGCCCTGGCATGCCGAGCCCGCTCCGGTGCTCCGTGCAGAGCGACCGCTTCCGGTCGACTTCGACGCAGTGCGTCCGCAAGCCCGGCAGATCGCAGCGTTCAGCGACGCCATCGCGAAGATCACGTCGCAAAGCCGTCCGGTTGAAATCGCTGCAGTCGAGCGAGATGAGACCGAGGTCGACTATTTCGACGGCGAATTCGAGATCGACGACGCCGCGGCGCCCCAGCTCGCCGCAGACCACCATGACGAAGACGCCGCCGATCGCGATGCCCAAGCGCACGAAGATCACGCGCACGAAGATCATGCGGGCGACGAAAATACCGTCAACATCGACATCATCACGGCGATGCTGGAGCGGCTGGCGACGGAAGGGCCGCGACTCTCGCAGCCTAGCCCTGAAGCTGACCTTGCAGATTTCGGACAAATCCGACGAGGCCAATCCGCCGCTCGCGCTTGAGGCGTTCGGCCTTCAGGATCGACTGCACCTCGGCGAAGGCGTCATCAATGCTGTGGTTGATGACGATGTAATCGTACTCGGCCCAGTGGCTCATCTCGTGGCTGGCGCGGCTCATCCGCTTGCGGATGACCTCGTCGGAATCCTGCGCACGTGAGTGCAGTCGCTTCTCGAGGTCACCGGCTGACGGCGGCAGGATGAATACGCTGACGACGTCAGCGCGCGCCTTCTCGCGCAGCTGCTGGGTGCCCTGCCAGTCGATGTCGAACAGCACGTCCTGACCCGCCGATAGCGCGGCCTCGACCGGAGCGCGCGGTGTGCCATAGCTGTTGTCGAACACGGTCGCCCATTCCAGGAGCTCGTCGCCCTTCACCATGGCGTCGAACCTGGGCTTGTCGACGAACAGATAGTCGCGGCCGTCGACTTCGCCGGGCCGCAACGCGCGCGTGGTCGCCGACACCGACATGCGCAAGCCGGGCATACGGTCGATCAGGAGACGTGACAGTGTCGTCTTGCCCGCACCAGATGGCGAGGACAGCACGAACATCAGCCCGCGCCGTTCGACACCGTCAGTTTCGTGACCGCCCGTCGTCATCGATCACTCCAGATTCTGAACCTGCTCGCGGAATTGCTCGACCACGTTCTTCATGGCGAGCCCGGTATTGGTCAGCTCGATGTCGTTCGACTTCGAGCAGCAGGTGTTGACCTCGCGGTGAAACTCCTGCGCCAGGAAGTCGAGCTTGCGACCGATCGGGCCGCCCTTGCCGATCAGCTCGCGCGCCTGCGCGATGTGCGAGGCGATGCGGTCGAGCTCCTCGCGGATGTCGGCCTTGGTGGCGATCAGGATCGCCTCCTGCATCAGGCGGTCGGAATCGAAACGGTCGGAGGTATCGAGCAGAGCTGCGATCTGCTCGGCGAGCTTGGCCTTGATCGCCTCCGGCTTGCGACCCGGCGAGCCTTCCGCCTTCTTTGCGAGCTGCTCGACCTCATCCACGCGCTGGGTCAGGATCTGCCCGAGCGAGGTCCCCTCGCGCTTGCGCATCGCGACGAGTTCATCGAGCGCCTTGTCGAAGGCGTCGGCAGCCACGGCACGCGCGGCCTTGTCCTCTTCCTCGTCGCCCTCGGGCTCGGCGACCTCGACGACGCCCTTGATGGCGAGCAGGCCGTCGACGCTCGGCGCGACCGCGTCGACCTTGCTGGCGATCACGGCGGCCGCCTTCAGCACGGCGTTGAGCACGTCCTCATTGACGCGGACGGTGGCGGCAGCATTGGCACGCTTGACGTTGAGATTGGCGTAGACGGTGCCGCGCGACAACAGTTCGCCCGCGCGCTTCTTGGCGTGGGCCTCGAGCTCGTCGAACCCCTGTGGCAGCCGCACCCTGAGGTCAAAGCCCTTGGCGTTGACCGACTTCAATTCCCATTCGAACGTATACGGCCCGCTTGCGCCGTGGCTTCGGGCAAAGCCGGTCATGGACGACAGCGCCATCAGGTCAAATTCTCCGACAAACACAGGATTCGCGAGGCCATCAGGCCTGCGCGAATCTTAAGACTATTTTGCACGAAAGTGGAATCCGCAAAGTCCCGTAGCAGGTCTGCGCGAGACTGGTGCTGGACCAGGCCTAGCGCTGGACCACCGGCGGCGACGGCTGCACCGCGCCCTGCCGGGCCGGCGCTGGGGCAGCGGGCCGCGCCGGCGGCTTCTTCTGCTGGGTCGGCTTGGCCGGCGTGGTCGCGGTCGGTGCCGTATCTGCGGCTGCGGGCGCCGCGGCAGCGGGCGCCGGCGCGTCGTCGGCCGGCTCGACCGTGTCGTTCTGGATCTGCTTCTCCATCGCGCGCAGCTTGGCGACGTTCTTCTGGTGCGCGTCGTAGTCTCGGTGAAGGCATGCCCGCCGGTGCCGTCGGCGACGAAGAAGAGGTCGCGGGTCCGGGCCGGGTTGGCGGCGGCCTCGAGCGAAGCGCGCCCGGGATTGGCGATCGGGCCCGGCGGCAGGCCTTCGATCACGTAGGTGTTGTAGGGCGAGGGCTGCGTGATCTCGCTGCGCTTGATCGGACGCCCAAGCGTGCCCTTGCCGCCAACAAGGCCGTAGATGATGGTCGGATCGGACTGCAGCTTGATCTTCTGCTTCAGGCGATTGACGAACACCGCGGCGACGCGGCTGCGCTCGTCCGGCTTGCCCGTTTCCTTCTCGACGATCGAGGCGAGCGTCTCCAGCTGCTCCGGCGTCTTGACCGGCAGATCCGGGCTGCGACGCTCCCAGATCTCCGCGAGCACGCGCTTGTGCGCCTGCTGCATGCGCTGGATCACCTGGTCGCGCGGCGTCCCGCGCGGAAACTTGTAGGTCTCGGGCAACAGCGTGCCCTCGCGCGGCAGTTCGCGCACGCTGCCTGTGAAGATGTCGTTGTCGGATAGCCGCGCGACGATCTGCTCGGAGGTTAGGCCTTCCGGAATCGTGACCGCGTGCTGGACCACCTTGCCCTCGACGATGGTGGCGATGACGTCGCGCAAGGAGGCGTTCTTCTGGAACGAATACTCACCCGGCTTCAGGTCCGAGCTCGCCTTCAATGCAGCCACGGCGCCGATGAACACCCAGGGATTGACGTCGGTGACGCCTTCCCGATTCAGCGTCTCCGCGATGTCGCGCTTGCCGGCGCGCTGCGGGATGTTGACGATCTTGTCGTCCTTGAGCGGTCCCGGCGCCTCGAGAACCTGCCGGCCATAATAATAGGCCGCGCCGGCGCCGATCAGGCCGATCAAGAGCAATGTGATGATGGCGTTGCCGACCACGACAAAAGGATTGCGCGCCCGCTCCGAACGCTTCGGCGGCGGCGGGACCTGCTCGGGCTCGAGTGCTGCCCGCGGACTCCGGGGCGAAATGGGCGGCCTTTCACTCATCGAAGCAACCTGAATCCTGCCGGTTCAATCGCAGCCTGACAATCGCTTGCCGAGCCAAATGCACACGCCCACAGACATGACTATCGCCGAATACGGCAAAACGGTGGATTCGTCGCAAACACAAACTATTGGGCCAGACGCCGGACGATCACCGACGCATTGGTACCGCCGAAACCGAAAGAATTCGACAACGCGACGTTCACGTCGCGCTTCTTCGCCTTGTGCGGCACGAGATCGATCGCCGTCTCGACCGACGGGTTGTCCAGGTTGATGGTCGGCGGAACGACATTATCGCGAATCGCAAGGATCGCGAAGATCGCTTCGATCGCACCGGCTGCACCGAGCAGATGGCCGGTCGATGACTTGGTGGAAGACATCGCAACCTTCGAAGCGGCGTTGCCGAGCAGGCGCTCCACCGCGCCAAGCTCGATCTCGTCGCCGAGCGGCGTCGACGTGCCGTGCGCGTTGATGTAGTCGAGGTCGGACGCCGTGAGGCTGGCACGCTTGAGCGCCGCCGACATGCTGCGGAATCCGCCATCGCCATCGGGCGACGGTGACGTAATGTGGTAGGCGTCGCCCGACAGACCATAGCCGATCACCTCGGCATAAATCTTCGCGCCGCGGCGCTGGGCGTGTTCGAGCTCTTCCAGGACGAGGACACCGGCGCCCTCGCCCATCACGAAACCGTCGCGATCCTTGTCGTAGGGGCGCGAGGCCTTCGCGGGCGTTTCGTTGAAGCCGGTCGAGAGCGCGCGAGCTGCGTTGAAGCCGGCAATGCCGATGCGGCTGATCGGCGACTCCGCGCCACCTGCGACCATCACGTCGGCATCACCGAGCGCGATGAGACGGGCGGCATCGCCAACCGCGTGGGCGCCGGTCGAGCACGCGGTGACCACCGAATGGTTCGGTCCCTTCAGCCCATGCGCGATCGAGACATAGCCGGAGGCAAGATTGATCAGGCGGCCCGGAATGAAGAACGGCGACACCCGGCGCGGACCACGTTCCTTGAGCAGGATCGCAGTTTCGGCGATGCCATTGAGGCCGCCGATGCCGGACCCGATCATCGTGCCGGTCGCGCATTTGTCTTCTTCGGTCTCGGGATGCCAGTTGGCATCGTCGAGCGCCTGGCCGGCCGCGGCCATGCCGAAGATGATGAAGTCGTCGACCTTGCGCTGGTCCTTCGGCTCCATCCACTTGTCGGGATCGAAGGTGTCGTTGCTGCCGTCGCCGCGCACGACGGTGCAGGCGTATTTGGTCTGCAGATCGGAGACATCAAAGCTCTCGATCGGACGTGCACCACTCTCACCATTGAGGATGCGTTTCCAGGTCGGCTCGACGCCGCAGCCGAGAGGCGACACCATGCCGAGACCAGTGACGACGACCCGCCTCATATCCGAAAACTCCGCATCGAAAGATTCACGGCCAATAACAAGAAACCGGCTGACCGCTGGAAAGCGGCCCGTCCGGTTTCAATGTTGTCCCCGCGAAAATGAAGAGCCTTAGCTCTTCGCGTTCTTCTCGAGAAACTTCGTGGCGTCGCCGACCGTGAGAATCGTCTCAGCGGCGTCGTCCGGAATCTCGCAGCCGAATTCTTCTTCGAACGCCATCACCAGCTCGACGGTGTCCAGGCTGTCGGCGCCGAGGTCATCGATGAAGCTCGCTGCGTCGACAACCTTTTCGGGTTCAACACCAAGGTGTTCGACCACGATCTTCTTAACCCGCTCGCCAATCTCACTCATTGCATAACCTCGTGTTGTTCCCTGTAGACCCGACCCCCCGGGACGATACGAGCCGTCGTGGTCGTTGACTGCCTTCGCTTACGAACTTTGATGTGGTCCCACCCTAACCGATGCAGGACCCGGCGAACGACGGCCAAGGCTCCGCATCGCCAATATACAGGGTTTCAAAAACCTGCAATGGCGTTCTTTGCCCATCCGTTGAAGCTCCGGTTAACATACTTCAACTGCCTTGACTACACGCCTCAATTCGCTCTGGAAACGGCCGTTTGCCGCATCCGCCCCCGCCCATGTGGGCAGTGCGGAATGGCGCATCAGATCATGGCCATGCCGCCGTTGACGTGGATGGTCTGGCCGGTGACGTAGGCTGCTTCGTTCGAACTCAGGTAGACGGCGGCCGCCGCGATGTCCTCGGGCGTCCCAAGACGATTGGCCGGAACCTTGGTCAGAATCGTCTCGCGCTGCTTGTCGTTGAGCGCGTCCGTCATCGGTGTCTTGATGAAGCCCGGCGCGATGCAATTGGCGGTGACGCCGCGCTTGGCGTATTCGGCGCCGAGCGTCTTGATCATGCCGATCAGGCCGGCCTTCGACGCCGTGTAATTGCCCTGCCCGGGATTGCCGGTGACGCCGACCACCGAGGTGATGGCGATGATGCGGCCGAAGCGCTTGCGCATCATCAATTTGGTGGCGGCGCGCGCCAGGCGGAAGGTCGCGGTCAGGTTGACGTTGATGACCTCGTCCCAATCCTCGTCGCGCAGCTGAACGAACAGATTGTCACGCGTGATGCCGGCATTGGCGATGAGAATGTCGACCTGGCCCATCGCGGCTTCCGCCGCCGGCACCAGCGCCTCGACCTCGTCGGCCTTGGAGAGATTGCAGGGCAGCGCATGGGTGCGCTCGCCGAGCTTGCCGGCCAGCTCATCCAGCACTTCCTTGCGCGTTCCTGAGATCGCGACGGTCGCTCCCTGGGCGTGCAAGGCCTGCGCAATCGCGCCACCGATGCCGCCGGTCGCGCCAGTGACGAGCGCCTTTTTGCCAGTCAGATCGAACATCGAATACTCCTCAAAAGCACGATCCGGAAAAGTGTGGAGCGGTTTTCCGGATAGACCGTGCGCAAACTTAAGCCTGCTTCGCAGCAGCCAATGCATCCTTGGCGGCAGCAATGTCGTTCGGTCCACTGACCGACACGCCGATGGCGCCGTCCGCAATGCGCTTGACGAGACCGGACAGCACCTTTCCGGCGCCGATCTCGAAGAAGCGAGTCACGCCCTGCCCCGCCATATAAGCAACCGACTCGCGCCAGCGCACCGTGCCGGTGACCTGTTCGACCAGGCGGCGACGGATTTCGTCGGGATCAGTGATCGCGGTCGCGAGCACGTTGGACACCAGCGGTGCAGCCGGCGCCTTGATCGTGACCTTGGCCAGCGCTTCCGCCATGGCATCGGCCGCGGGCTGCATCAGCTGGCAGTGGAACGGCGCGGACACCGGCAGCAGCATCGCGCGCTTGGCACCCTTGGTCTTGGCGATCTCGACGGCGCGGTCGACCGCGGCTTTGTCGCCGGAGACGACCACCTGCCCGCCACCATTGTCATTGGCCGCCTGGCAAACCTGACCCTGAGCCGCCTCCTTGGCGACCTCCATGGCCGTGTCGTAATCGAGGCCCAGCAGCGCGGCCATCGCGCCCGCACCGACCGGCACGGCTTTTTGCATTGCGAGACCGCGGGTGCGAAGCAACCGAGCCGTGTCCGAAATCGTCAGACTGCCGGCGGCCGCCAGCGCTGAATATTCGCCGAGCGAGTGACCGGCGACGAAGGCCGCATCCCGCCCCACGGAAAAACCAGCTTCAGCTTCCAGCACACGCAGAGTGGCCACAGACACCGCCATCAAGGCAGGCTGGGCGTTCTCGGTAAGCTGAAGGGTTTCGGCCGGACCATCCCAGATGATCGCCGTTAGCTTCTGCCCGAGCGCGGCATCGACTTCGTCGAACACGGCGCGCGCCACTGGAAAGGCGTCAGCGAGGGCCTTGCCCATACCAACCGCCTGAGACCCCTGCCCTGGAAATGTGAATGCTGCCGTCATCGGCGCTCCCTGGATCGCTCGAGCCGCGTGCTTCGAGAACCCGGCAGCCGATGACGTTCGGCCCGAGCCTTGGTTCCCGACCATGCTCCGAAAGGGGCCGTAGACACCGTCCGGGGCCAGACTGTCAAGCCAAGATGGGCACCCGGGCCGGCCTTCAAGTGGGGATGCGGCCCCTAGAACCCGCCGGCCTTCTGATCCGCACCGATTTCGGCGCCAGCCCGCGCGCGGCGCACATTGCTGACCAATTGCCCCGGCCGGTCATCACAGTTCGGCTTCGCCGTCGCAAGCCGCAGCACCGCGGCGTAGCCCGGCTGCACTTCCATCCGGTCAGCATGTCTGCTCTCGCTGACCAGGCGATGCACCTTCGGCAGGTTATAGCAAGGCACATAAAACAGCAGATGATGCTCGAGGTGATAGTTCACGTAATACGGCGCGATGAACAGGCGCTCGAGAAAGTTCGCGTGCGTCGTGCGGGTGTTGCGCAAGGGGTCGTTGCTATCAGGCACGACGGCGTGCTCGGCGATGTTGCGGATACGGGTGATGACCATCATCCAGGTCAGCAGCGGCACCAGCCATAGCAGCGGATAAGCCCACCACACGCCGGCCGCCGCGAGGCCAGCGAACATCGCGGCGTTGACGAGGCATTGCGGGCCGAGCTTTTCCCAGAAATGCGCGGCGCGTTGGCGCAACGGCCATTCCTTCGGCCCGAGCGCATTGAGCAATTGCGCCTTGCGCTGCTGGTAGCCGGTCTGTCCGGTAAGATCGCGGATGAACTTGCGGCGATAGCTCAGCTTGGTGATCGGAAACGGCGCCGACAGCACGAGATCGGGATCGTCTTCCTGCTGGGTGCGCGCATGATGCTGCAGGTGATAGCGCCGATAGCTCCGCGTCTCGGCAAAGAGAGGATAGGCGCAGAACCACTGGCTCAGAGCGAGATTGGTTTTCTCGTCGGCAGACAGGCAACCATGCGCACCGTCATGCATGAGGATTGCAAGCCCAAGCTGGCGCGAGCCGATGACGGCGACCGCAAGAACATAGGTGATGGGATTGGGCCACCACGCGACCAGCGCGATCGCTCCAAGGATCAGCGCCCAGGCGTGCGCGATCATCGCAACGCCCTTCCAGGTCACGCGTTGGCGCACGTCGGCCAGTTGATCATCGGTCAGGAAATCGCGGGCACGCATGCGAAGCGCGGTCATGGCCTAACCCTCTCCGTTCGAATTGGTTGACGTGTCGTGCTCGTCGACGAGACGCAGGCGCGCAGCGTCACCGGTGGATTTCGCCTGCTCGCCGAGGACGCGCAACATCTCGGCACACAGCGCCTCCGGCGATCGGCCCATGGCGTAGCCCTCGAGAATGACCCCGATCGCAACGGCCCAAAACCGCCGCGAGCTTTCATCGGGCGCGCGCAGCGAGCGCCAGCCATGGCGCGCCACCTGGCCCGCATAAGCACGCGCGCCCTCAGAGTGCAGACGCTCGATGGTGCGTTCGACCAATGGCGCCAGATCCTGCCGCCGCCGCGTCAACGTCAGCGCTTCGGCAAAGAAGGCGATCGAATCGCTCGCGGTGACGGTCTCGGCCAGCGCGTGGGTGTATTCCCCCGGCGTGCGTGCCTTCAGGGCCGCCTGCTCGGTCGCACGCGCCAGGTACAGAAGCTCGCGGCAGGCGCATTCGACGAACAGCGCCTCCTTGGTGCGGAAGTAATAGGTGATTTGGCTCGGAAACGCGTCCGCGGCGGCTGCAATGTCGGTGATTGCGGTTCCCGACAGCCCCCGCTCCCGGAACAGCGGGCTTGCCGCATCGAGCAACAGGGAGCGCATCTTGCGGCCGGCCGAACGCGTCGCCCGAGCGGCGTGCTTGGGGTCGCCCGCCGCCTCTAGCGGCTCCTGGGCCGGCTTTTCCGCCATTCGGTGTTCTCCCTTGAATTATTTGTATGACATACAAACAAATAATTCAAGGCGGAAGTGGTATAGGAAGACCCAGTCCGGCTGCCCCACCCGGAACCATCCGGGCCGAAAACGCGGCCTCCAATCTTGCAAAGCCGGCCAAAATCCGTATAAGCGCGCCATCCGCAGACCCCGGCCGGGAGCTGAACGGACGGTCTCAACAAATCATTCGTGATTTTGGTGTGGCAGGGCCAGTCGGCCCGTCGTCCCGTGTTTCCGCCTTCTGAGCTTAATCCCAGAGTCCTTTCCGAAGGTCTCTTAAGGGCTTGACGCCGGGCGATGCGCTAACACGAGGAAAGGACGACAATGGCTCTCTATGAGCATGTTTTTCTCGCGCGCCAGGACGCGAGCACGCAGCAGGTCGAAGAACTGACTGCACAGATGACCGGCATCGTCGAGGGTCTCGGCGGCAAGGTCACCAAGACCGAAAATTGGGGCGTTCGCTCCCTCACCTACCGCATGAACAAGAACCGCAAGGCGCACTTCGTGCTGCTCAACATCGACGCGCCCTCCGCGGCGATCGCCGAGATCGAGCGCCAGGAGCGCATCAGCGAAGACGTGATCCGCTATCTCAGCGTCCGCGTCGAAGAGCTCGAGGAAGGTCCGTCTGCGATGATGCGCAAGGCCGACCGCGATCGCGAGCGCGACGACCGTGGTGGTGGATTCCGCGATCGTGAAGGCGGCGGCTTCCGTGGCGACCGCGAGGGCGGTTTCCGTGGTGGCGATCGCGACGGTGGTGGCTTCCGCGGTGATCGCGGCCCGCGCCGCCCGCGCGAAGACGCTGAAACCACGACGGATGGGGAGTAAGAACAATGGCTGAAGCTGGTGCACGCCGCCCGTTTTTCCGTCGCCGCAAGAGCTGCCCGTTCACGGGAGCCAATGCGCCGAAGATCGACTACAAGGACTCCAAGCTGCTGATGCGTTACGTCTCCGAGCGCGGCAAGATCGTGCCGAGCCGCATCACCGCGGTGTCCGCGAAGAAGCAGCGTGAGCTCGCCCGCGCCATCAAGCGCGCGCGGTTCCTGGGCCTGCTGCCCTACG
>JAEWHT010000300.1 GCA_023387695.1 Pseudomonadota bacterium
TGCTGGTGCTGTATGTCGCGCTCAACGCAGTGTTTCTTTATTCGACGCCAATCAGCGCGCTGGCCGGCCAGCTCGACGTTGCAAGCGTCGCCGGCAGCGCCATCTTCGGTAAGCTCGGCGGACGGATCGTCGGCGCGATGATCTGCGTCGGGCTGATTTCCTCGATCAGCGCGATGATGTGGATCGGCCCGCGCGTGATGATGACGATGGGGGAGGACATCCCGGCGCTGCGCGTGTTCTCGAAGAAGTCGGTCAACGGCGCGCCGGCGTACGCCATCCTGTTTCAGCTCGCAGTCGCCAACCTACTGCTGTTCACGCGCAGCTTCGAGGCGGTGCTCGACTTCATCCAGTTCGCGCTGCTGTTCTGCTCGTTCTTCACGGTGGCCGGCGTCATCAAGCTGCGCATCACCGATCCCGATCTGCCGCGACCCTATCGCGCCTGGGGATACCCGTTCACGCCATTGATTTTCCTGCTCGTGACCGCGTTCATGATGTACTACCTTTTGACCGAGCGGCCTGTGCAGTCGCTGTCGGGAATGCTTGTCATGGTCGCCGGCCTGTTGATTTATGCTGTTTTCCGCAGGCGGCCGGTCGCCGCTGCCAATTCACACAATCGCGAATAGACATGCTTCGACCCATGAGACTTGCGGCCGTCGCTCTTGCCCTGATGGCTGCGGCCATCTCGTCCGCGCCTGCGGCCGAGGTCACCTTCGACGACACCGCGCGCTTCCTTGCTGGCATGCAGCCTTCGGCAGACTCGCCGTTGGTGCCGCTCACCAAGGACCCGTCCTGGCAGCATCACGCCAAGTTCTTCGACGGCGCGTTCGGCCAGCTGGAGCAGCGGCAATTGTCGAAGATCCGCAGTTGGTCCGACGTCAATCTCGCCGCGCCGCGGCCGACCATGTTCTATTTTTTCAGCGGCCCGGACTTCCTCTACGCCAATGCTTTCTATTCCAAGGCCAGCACCTACGTGCTCGGCGCGTTGGAGCCGGCCGGCGCGGTGCCTGATCTGACCAAGATGTCGCGCGGTTCGGTCGACGCCGCGCTCTACAATGTCGAACGCTCGCTCGGCTCGATCCTGAGCTTCTCGTTCTTCATCACCAAACAGATGAAGGTCGACCTGCACACCAACCAGGTCAACGGCACCTTGCCGATCCTCTACGTTTTCCTGGCACGCTCCGGCAAAACCATCCGCAACGTCGAGATGGTCGCGCTCGACGACAAGGGCGGGGTGCACACCGGCACTGACAATCCGGGTCCGAACGCCACGCGTGGCGTCCGCATCACCTTCGCAGGTTCTGACGGTGAGGCGCGCACGCTGTACTATTTCTCGACCGACCTCTCCAACTCGGGCGCCCGCGCGGCCGGCTTTCTGAAATTTTGCGAGACGCTCGGACCCGGCAACAGCCTGATCAAGAGCGCGTCCTATCTCTTGCACGCGGGCAATTTCACCGTTGCGCGCGACTGGCTGCTTGCCAACAGCGCAACTATCATCCAGGACGATTCCGGAATTCCGCTCGCAAACTACAATTCACGGCAGTGGCGGTTCTTCCCGTTCGGTCGCTATCTCGGGCCGATCAGCGAATTCCCCGGCCGCTATCAGGAGCGCTACGCCGAACTGTTCACGCGCGCCCAGCCGATCGATTTCGGCGTCGGCTATCGCTGGCGGATGCATGAGTCGAATCTGCTGCTGTCGGTGAAGATCCCCGGAAGCGAGACCGCGCCTGCCGCGGAGACGACTTCGTCCGCCGAGCCGCCGCCGAAACCGCCGCGTCCCAAACGGCCGCGCCCGCCCGAGCCGATCCCGCCGCCGCAGGGGCGCTTCTTCTGGTTCCGCTAACTACCAGTGCACGCTTTGGCTGGGCACGATGAATGCCGTCGTGCTGGGCTGCGTTGCGAGGCTCGATGCCAGATACCAGCCCGAGCCGACCACGAGCGCAAGCAGGGCGATGATGGCGAGCATGTCGATGGTTCTGGGATCGTGATCCCTCGGATTGAACCCGACATGCAGATCATGCCTGAAGTGAAAATGAGGGCTGATTTTCCAGCGCATTGTTGTTTCCTCCCGCGGGAGCGTCACAACAACGGTCAGAGTCGAGTTCCGGTTCCGCTCAGGGCAGCAATGCGCAAAGCACCGCAGCATGCTCAGCATACTCAGGATGCGTTGACGCCGCGCCAGCGGCCGTAGCGCCAGGGCAAATACCAACGCGCTCCGAGCGGCGCGGCGAGAGGCACGTTGTCGATGCCCGATGTGCCGAAGGGGTTGCAGCGCAGCAAGCGCGCGAGCGTCATCCAACCACCGGCCCAGAGTCCGAACCGCTCGATCGCCTCGTCGCCGTAGAAGGAGCATGTCGGCAGATGGCGGCAGTTGTAGCCGACAAGCGGCGAGAGCGTATGGCGGTAAAGCCAGATCAGCATGCGGCCGAATCTGCGCGGCAGCCGCAACGCCTCGGCGACGGGAGTGGAACAGTGCTCACAGGTTGAGTGCTTCATGTGCGTCGTGCTGTCGTCCTGTGCGGCCTGATGCGCAGTTCCAGCGCAGGGAACAGGGAGCTGTTGTCGGCACGCCATAGTTTGCCTGCTTTCAGGGAGCAGTGCAGCAAGTACCTATGGACGATCTGTATTCCCCCGGATACCATTTTTGTGACGCCCATGTGTAGACTCATCGGGCGCCGAACGGGGCTGACCTGAATCGCTTTGGGGCTTGGGGAAGGGACCAGTTTGAAACTTCTGAAGTCGCTCAACCTTCGCGGCTGGTTGCTGGTGGGAACCGCCGCTTGCGGTGTCGTGTTGGCGGGCGCCGTCGCGACTTTCGGCTCCTCGGCCAGTGCCGGCACCTCGCTCGAAGAACGCAAGCTGCCGATGAAATTTGGCTGGGTCGCCTGCGAGCCCGACTGCCGTGGCTGGGTCAGCGCGGTCGGCATCATCACCGCTGATACACCGAAAGACTTCGACGATTTCGCCCGCGGACGCCAACTCGGCGGCGCAACTGTCGTGCTCGACTCCAGCGGAGGTTCCGTCAACGACGCCATCACGCTCGGTCGGCGCTTCCGCAATCTTGGCCTTTTAACCACTGTCGGCATTACACAGAACGGCGGCGGGCAGGGCGCTCGCCCAGCGGTCGCCTCGGAAGCTTACTGCGAATCCATGTGCGTGTTCCTGCTGCTGGCGGGCAAGAAGCGCTACGTGCCGGAAGCCGCTCATGTCCGCGTCCATCAGATCTGGATGGGTGACCGCGCCGACGACGCCAAGGCGGCGAGCTATACCGCGCAGGATCTCATGATCGTGGAACGCGACATCGGCCGGCTCGCCAAATACACCTTTGATATGGGCGGAGCTGGGGACCTGCTGTCGCTCGCGCTGAATGTGCCGCCGTGGGAAGACCTGCACGAGCTCGACGCATCCGAGCTGAAGCTGACCAACCTCGTGACGACCGACCTCGTGGCCGACGTGCTGCCGCATGTGGATGTCACGGCACCGGCGGTGGCAGAGCTTGCTCCGAAGACGCAAGCAAGGTTCGGCGACGAGCCGGCGCCGCAGCCTGCCAAGTCGACCAAGACGGCGGAAGCCGTGGTGCCGACCGGGGGCGCGGCAGCACCGGCGGCTGCATCGCAGAAATAGAAGCTTCGGCTATCCTCAGCCCTGCGCGGTGGCCGGCTGTTTGGCCTTGGCCTCGATCTGACCGATCGCATCAACTACGGCGTCGAAGGTCAAAAGCGTCGAGGCATGGCGGGCCTTGTAGTCGCGGACCGGCTCGAGGAATTTGATCTCCTCCCATTTGCCTTGAGGAGGCGCGCCGTTCTCCTTGAGCATCTTGCGAACGGTCTCGCGTAACTCACGGAGTTCGCTTGCAGTCGAGCCGACCACGTGACTTGCCATGATGGATGAAGAGGCCTGGCCGAGTGCACAGGCCTTCACGTCATGCGCGAAGTCGGTGACGGTGTCCCCATCCATCTTGAGATCGATTTTCACGGTCGAGCCGCACAACTTGGAGTGGGCGGTGGCGGTCGCATCGGCGTCCGACAACCGTCCGAGGCGCGGAATATTCCCCGCCAGCTCGATGATCCGCTTGTTATAGATGTCGTTCAGCATGTGATGGAGTCCAACACTTACCCACCCAATCGGCCTTGGCGGGGCCCGTCCACGGTCCTATATAGGGTCGGAACTGGCGGAAAAACAGCCCGGCGGTATGTCGGCAGTGATCCAGATCTGCATTGCCGGCGTTATTGCCAATGGAGCTCTTTCGCCAAATACTGTTCTCTTCAGGCGTCTGGCGGCTCGTCCGCCCCGTCTGCCGGTGACACTCCGGCCGCGAGGCCGTCGAACGGAGTAGACATGGACGCTGCAATCAAATCCATCCGCCCCAGCAAGCCCTCCGACCGGCAGCCCGACGGCCGCCCGCCGGAACTTGATCCCTCCGAATTCCTCGCGGCTGCCGTCCGCGCCGACCAGCCGCGCCCCGCGCGCGCCGAGGCGGAGGCGGCGGTGAAGACGCTGCTTGCCTATATCGGCGAGAACACCGACCGCGAGGGTCTGCTCGATACGCCGCGACGCGTGGTCGAGGCCTTCGACGAGCTCTACCAAGGCTACCACCAGTGCCCGGCCGAGGTCCTTGACCGAACCTTCGGCGAGACCGCCGGCTATGACGACTTCGTGCTGGTGCGCGACATCGAGTTCACTTCGCAATGCGAGCATCACATGATGCCGTTCTACGGCAAGGCGCACATCGCCTATACGCCGGTGGAACGCGTCGTCGGCCTGTCGAAGCTGGCCCGACTGACCGACATCTTCGCTCGCCGACTCCAGACCCAGGAGCATCTGACGGCGCAGATCGCGGCCGCAATCGATGAGATCCTGAAGCCCCGCGGCGTTGCCATCCTGATCGAGGCCGAGCATACCTGCATGTCGGTGCGCGGCGTCGCCAAGCATGGCGCCTCCACCTTCACCAGCCGCTACACCGGCATGTTCCGCGACAATCCGGCGGAGCAGGCCCGTTTCCTGTCCATGGTGCGAGGCATGCCGCGCTGACCTCGCAAGTTAATTCGCGAGGTCGTCGTGTCCGCTCACTCCCATGAGATTGAAGAAGGCCTTGCCTTCCTTCCCAAGTTCGATGCCGCCGGCCTCGTGACCTGCGTGGCCACCGACGTCGCTACCGGTGACGTGTTGATGGTCGCCCACATGAACGACGAGGCGTTGCGCAAGACGATTGCGACCGGCGAAGCCTGGTACTTCAGCCGCTCGCGCAATGCCTTGTGGCGAAAAGGTGAGACCTCAGGTCAGACCCAGCGTGTGGTCGAGATTCGCACTGATTGCGATCAAGACGCGGTCTGGCTGCGCGTCGAGCAGATCGGCGCGGCCTGCCACACCGGCCGCCGGTCCTGCTTCTATCGCAAGGTCGAGGCCGAGGGCGGCGGCGCGAAGCTTGTCCTCGTCGATAATATCAGGCTGTTCGATCCGAACGCGGTCTACAAGAAGTAGGGCTCGCCTCGGGGCGGTCTCCGGAATGGCAACGACCGTCGAATTAACCCCGCGTTAACCATAATTGTCCCACGGTGGGACGATCAGGCGCCCGAATTTCCGGCGCCGCTTACATGCCGCGCGGGCCGGTCAAACCATCATGTCGGTCGACAATTCCAGTGCCTCGCAGACGGCCGCAACCGACTCGTCGAGGCGCGTCGCGGGCGCGATCAAGCAGGCCTCGAACCAGCTCGGTGTCAGCTTCGAATACATGCTGACCACCGCCAAGATGGAATCGGATTTCGATCCGTCGGCGGGCGCCAGCACCTCATCCGCCCACGGCCTCTATCAGTTCATCGACCAGACCTGGCTAGGCACCGTGAAAGAGGCGGGCACCCAGCTCGGTTATGGCAACTATTCGGACGCCATCACCAGGACATCGTCAGGCACGTATACTGTTGATGACCCCTTCATGAAGCGCTCGATCATGAAGCTGCGCGACGATCCGGAGGCCGCGTCCAGCATGGCGGCCGCGCTGACCCAGTCCAACAGTTTCAAGCTCACTGGTCTGCTCGGCCGCAGGCCGTCCGACAGCGAACTCTACATGGCGCATTTCATGGGCGTCGGCGGTGCGGCGAAACTGATCGCCAATGCCGAAGACAATCCGCAAGCTGTCGGCGCGCGATTGTTTCCCAACGCCGCCTCCGCCAACCGTTCGATCTTTTACGCCAAGGACGGCCGCGCGCGCAGCGTGTCTGAAGTCTATTCGGTGCTGAATGCGCGCTACGCCAGCGCCGCGAATGCGAAGTCCACGCGCAGTGCGATGGCGATGTATGGCGACACGCCGTCGACGACGCAGGTGGCCGCTGCCAACGGCGTGCAGCCCACAGCACCGATGGTCAATAACGGAGCTTATCTCCAGGCCATCCCGGATTCACGCGCGGTGACGCCGGTGAGTGCGACATCGTCAACGACGGTCGCAGACAATACGCCGACTGCACCAGCGTTTCGTTCGATCTATCAGCCGGGCGACGCGACCCAGCCGGTGTCGAGCACGGTCCAGAAACTGTGGGGCAACAACGCTTCGCTGACATCGGTTGCCTCGGCGACGCCCGACGTGCGCGCGCCGCAGCCACTTGATCTTTTCAGCGACCGTAGCGGCGCCTTCTCGAGCTAGCCCGCTGCCGGGCCGTTTTGAGCCCTTAATAAATCATCAACAAAACCAGCCAGTTATGGTGAACGCTTTGTTAAGCGTCGTGGTTTATTTTGTATTGCAGGTGACAAGCCGTCACCGTTTCGTTTTTCGTTGCGTAAGCCGGAAGCACCATGATTGTTCGGCAGTTCATCAATTGGATCAGGAACGCGCCCGCCGGTGAGCGGGCGGAGGCAACGCGGGCATTGGCCCGAGCCTGGCTGATCTCCGACCTTTCCCACGACGACCGCGTCGCCGCCGAAGGTGCGCTGCTGATGCTGCTCGACGATCCGTCGCCGCTGGTGCGGCAGGCGATGGCCGAGGCTTTTGCGCGCAGTACGGATGCGCCGGCGTCGATCGTGCGGGCGCTGTCGGCGGACCAGCCGACCGTGGCGTTGCCCGTGCTCGAACATTCGCCGCTGCTGATCGATGCCGATCTCGTCGACATCGTCGCGACCGGCAACGATGAAGTGCAATGCGCGGTCGCCCGCCGCATCGCTTTGCCGGTCTCGGTCTGCGCCGCCATCGCCGAAGTCGGCTGCGCAGCCGCCGCGCTCGAGCTGATCGAAAATCCTCACGCCGAACTCGCGCCGTTCTCGTGGAATCGGATTGTCGAACGTCACGGCCATCTCGCCGCGATCCGCGAGGCGATGCTGGTGCTGGACGACATTCCGGCCGCGACGCGCGCCGCGCTGGTGGCAAAGCTCTCCGAGACACTGGCGCAATTCGTCGTGGCACGAAACTGGCTGAGCGCCGACCGTGCCGAGCGCATGACATTAGAGGCCCGCGATCGCTCCACGATCAATATCGCGGCGCGTTCGCGCGGCGAGGACATGCAGGGCCTGGTCAAGCACCTGCGCATCACCGGCCAGCTCACCGCTGGCCTGATTCTGCGCGCGCTGCTGTCGAGCAATCTCGACCTGTTTGATGCCGCACTTGCCGAACTCGCCGACCTGCCGCTGGCGCGCGTCTCCGCGCTGCTGCATGACCGCGGCGGCAACAGCCTGCATGCGCTGCTCCGCCGCGCCGGGTTGCCCGAGGCGACGTTCGCGGCGTTCCAGGTCGCGCTTGATGCCTGCCACGAGCAGGGCTTTGTCGATACCGACGACACCGCGGCCCGGCTGCGCCGGCGCATGGTCGAGCGTGTGCTCACCCATTGCGAGACCGATCGCGGGGCTACCGAACCTCTGATGGTCCTGCTGCGCCGCTTCGCCACCGAATCCGCACGCGAGGAAGCGCGGCTGTTCTGCGACGAGCTGGTCGCGGAAGACACGATCGAACCGGTGTATGACGATCTGATCGCGGCGTAATTTAAGCTCGACACACAAATTCCGTCATTGCGAGCGCAGCGAAGCAATCCAGAAGTCCCTCCGCGGAGACGGTCTGGATTGCTTCGCTGCGCTCGCAATGACGAGAGGAGAGAGCTGAGCCTTACTCCGCCGGCACGATGCTCGGCGCCAGGATCGCTTCGAGATGCTCGGGGCGGTCGTGGTTGACGTTGGCGAGATAGTCGTCGGCGACCTTGCGCAGACGGCGGCTGAGCTCGGCGGAAACGCTGATGCTGTCGAGCTTGGTGTTCTCGTGCACGATCGCGAGGATCGCGTTGATGTGGTGCGTGAATAGTTCGCCCGGCACTTTCTCGAGATCCGGCGCATGCTCGATGACGCGGCACAGGCTCTCGGCGACACTCGCAGCTGCCGGAAAGCCGAACGTAGCGGCGTCGCCCTTGATGTCGTGCGCGGCGTGGAACAGCTCGTCGCGCCGCTCCTTGCTGAAGCCGTCGTGGCGGATCGCGACATAGGCCGATGACAGCCGGTTCACCTCGGTCGTCATCCAGCTCTTGAACTCGCCCGACAGATCGGCAAGCGCCTGCTCGGCGCGGCCGACCGGATCGTCCATGTCCTTTTCCTCGACCCGGCGCAACACCTTGCGCAGCGGATTAGGCTGCGTGATGACGTGGTGCGTGGCGAAGGCCTTGACCTCGATGTCTTTTGCGCTGTTCTTCGCCATGATGCCTGCCTCGTCGGGTGAGACGTCGCGCTAGATGGAGGAACGGGCCTTGTCGAGCAGCGAGGGCTGCTGGAGCACCTCGTGCTTTTCGCCGACGCGGCGCTCCGGGCCCATATAAGCGGAGTTGGTGTTGCGGCGCCGGTCGGGGCCGAAATAGGTCTTGGTCTTGATGAAGGGCCGGGGACTGGCGACCACGTTGAGAATGCGCTGGTAGAGGCCCTTGGCCGAGATCGGCTTGGCCAGGAATTCGGTGACGCCGGCGTCGCGGGCGACAGTGACGCGGCGCTTCTCGGAATGGCCCGTCAGCATGATGATCGGCGCGTAGGGGTTACCCTTGGATTCCGGCTGCCGGATCATCTGTGCGAGCTCGAGGCCGTCGAAGATCGGCATCGCCCAGTCGGTAATGACGATATCGGGCACGTAATGGCTGTACATTTCGAGCGCCGTGGCGCCGTCCTCGGCCTCATAGACTTCGCGCGCGCCGAACGAATGCAGCAGCGTCCGCAGGATGCGGCGCATGTGCGGATTGTCGTCGCAGACGAGAAAGCGCAGTTTGTTGAAGTCGATGCGAAACATGACGCCCGGGCCAAAGCGGTCAACCTTCGTTAACCATATCGCGCCGAGGGTTAACGAAGCGTTGCGAACGGGCCTCCGGCGGACTGCCGGGCAGGGGTCAGTAGCCGAACTGCTCCCGCAAAATGCGTTCTTCCAGGCTGTGGCCGGGGTCGAACAGCATGCGCATCGAGATGGTCTTGTCGGACAGGATCTCGACGCGCCGGACCCTGCGCACCTCCTCGTGGTCGGCGACCGCAGCCACGGGACGCTTGTCGTCTTCCAGCACCTCGATCACGACATAGGCGGTGTTGGGGAGCAGGGCGCCGCGCCAGCGCCGTGGCCGGAAGGCGCTGATCGGCGTCAGCGCCAGCAACGCGGCGTTGATCGGCAGGATCGGGCCCTGGGCGGAGAGATTATAGGCGGTCGAGCCTGCCGGCGTCGCCACGATGACGCCGTCGGCGATCAACTCGGGCATGCGCTCGCGCTCGTCGATCAGGATTCGCAGGTGCGCAGCCTGGGAGGTCTGGCGGAAGAGATAGACCTCGTTGATGGCGTGGTGCAGGTGGACGCGATCGTTGATGTCGGTCGCGCGCATCAGAAGCGGATTGATCTCGGATTCATGCGCCGCCTCGAGCCGCGCGCGCAGATCGTGCGTCGAGTACTCGTTCATCAGGAAGCCGACAGTGCCGCGGTGCATGCCGTAGATCGGCTTGCCCGAGCGCATGTGGTGATGCAGCGTCTGGAGCATCAACCCGTCGCCGCCGAGCGCGACCACGATGTCGGCCTCGTCGGGATTGCAATTGCCGTATTGCGCCGTGAGCTGGTGGAAGGCGGCCTCTGCCTCGCTGCTCGGGCTGGCGACGAAGGCGATCCGGTCGTATCGCGATGGCTTGGTCATGGCTTCCAGATCTTGGCTTCCAGGCAGGTATCACTGGCTCGAGAAAGTTCTGCCGAGGTCGTCTATACGACCTGGGCCAGTATTGTCGAGGATGACCAGCCGGCAAGGCAAACGCGGGGGCCGCCGAGCACTGCGGTTCTGGGCATAAACCGGCCCAAAGGGGGTACTCCCACCCCACCGATCCCCCAAACTGTCGCAATTGGCGGCTAGAGCTGCGACTAACGAATTGAGAGCGAGAGCGGGGCAGGGAGAATAATCATGGTCATGAGTTTGCCGACGCTGCGCCGTGCGGGGCTGGTGCTGGCGGTGTCTGCTTTCGTGCTCGCAGGCCTGGCGCGCGCGGACGACCCACCGCAGCCGCGCAACGAGGCATCGGCGCCCGCGGGACAGAAGGGTGGGCGCGGTGGCAATGCGCAGAATTCTGGGCAGCCTTCGCCATCGGCCGCCGACCAACATCGTTTGCCCGCCGACTCCGTCACCAAGCAGAGCCTCGATTTGCCGGGCCGAACGCTCAATTTCACAGCGATCGCGGGCTCCATCCGTGTGTTCGACGAAAAGGGCGATCCGCTCGCCGACATTGCAACCACGTCCTACGAACTTGATGGCGCCGACCGTGCCACGCGACCGGTGACATTCCTGTTCAACGGCGGGCCCGGCGCCTCGTCCGCATGGCTTCAGTTCGGCGCGGCGGGGCCGTGGCGGCTTCCGCTCGACGGCGAAGGACTGTCGCCGTCGGCCTCGCCCGACGTGAAGCCGAACGCGGAGACCTGGCTCGACTTCACCGATCTCGTTTTCATCGATCCCGTCGGTACCGGCTATAGCCGCATCGTTGCGAGCGGCGAGGATGCGCGCAAGCGTTTCTACTCCGTCGATGGCGACGTCAACTCGATTGCGCTCGTCGTTCGCCGCTGGCTCGAGAAGCACAACCGGCTGACCTCACCGAAATTCGTTGCGGGCGAGAGCTATGGCGGCATCCGCGGGCCGAAGGTCGTGCGCCAGTTGCAGATTCAGCACGGTGTCGGCGTCAGGGGCTTGATCCTGGTGTCGCCGCTGCTCGATTTCCGCGAGTTCACGGGTTCGAGCCTCCTGCAATATGTCGCTAGCTTGCCGAGCTATGTCGCGGTGGCGCGCGAAGCCAAGGGCGCGGTCAAGCGCGCCGATCTCGCCGATGTGGAGGCTTATGCACGCGGTGAATTCCTGACCGATCTCGTCAAGGGCGAGGCGGACAAGGAAGCCACCAATCGTCTTGCCGACAAGGTCGCGGAGCTTACCGGCATCGACCAGGCGGTCAGCCGCAGGCTTGCCGGCCGCTTCGACGTCGGCGAATTCCGTCGCGAACTCGATCGCAAGAATGGCGTGGTGACCGGACGCTACGACGCGTCCGTGCGCGGCCTAGATCCCTATCCGGATTCGAGTAGCTCACGCTTCGGCGATCCCTCGGGCGATGCACTCCAGGCGCCGCTGACGAGTGCCGCGGTGGATGTGCTCACGCGAAAACTCAACTGGCGGCCGGACGGATCCTATGAAGTCCTCAATGGCGCCGTCGAGCGCAATTGGGATTTCGGCGGCGGCATCAACCCGCCGCAATCACTGTCGGAGCTGCGTCAGATTCTCGCAACCGATGCGAAGCTTAATGTGCTGGTTGGGCACGGCCTGTTCGATCTCGCCACGCCCTATTTCGGAACGAAGCGGGCGCTCGACCAACTGCCGGCCTTCGCGACGTCGCGCGTCAAGTTCGTTGTCTATCCCGGCGGCCACATGTTCTATTCACGCGACGGCTCGCGGCAGGCATTTCGCGGCGAGGTCGAGGCGCTGATCAGGGAGTGAGCATGATCCGGAAAAGTGCATAGCGGTTTTCCGATCAGATCATGCTCCAACTAGACAGGCCGCCGCTTGCGCGGCGGATATCGCCGCGCGATTTCGCGCGCCACGACGCTCGCAGGTTTGAGGTTGGCGCCGCCAATCCAGACATCGCTAACCTTGCCGCGCTTGTCGCGGACGCGGCGCACCGGCTCGCCATGGCTGGAATAGCCGGCTGCCCAGGCGAGCTTGCCGGCGTCGCGGCCGGTGATTTCGATCTCGGCAGCGTCCATGAACGGATTGTTGAATTGCGGATTGGCGACCAGCACGCGGTTGCCGGCGGGCACCAGATCGTTGGCACCCCAGATCGTCCACCAACGGCCGTTCCAGTCGCGCACGCGCCGGTCGGGTGCGCCACGGGTCTTGAAAACGCGCAGGATCTGCATCGCGCCGTCCATCCAGAGCGGTGCAACGCCATCGATGGAGTTGCTGAGGATGCTGATCGCGAGCTCGCATCCGGGGATAGAGCAAGTGCGTGAGATGTAGCCCTGGAAGCCGCCGCCATGACCAAACCAGTCCCAACCGTCGGTCTTGCCAGCGTTGACGCCGAGGCCGTAATAGGCCTCGAAGCTCTGCGGTACGCGCCAGTGGTGCCGTGTCATCTCGCGGCGGCTTGCGATCGACAGCACGCTCTTCCTGGCGTTGGGAGCGAGCTGGGCAAAGAAACGCGCGGTGTCGGCAGCGGTGGCGACAAAGCCTGCGGCGGATGCCATCGCATGCGCGGGATTGTCGCCGGGGATCACGCCGCGCTCGCCCAGTGGCAGTTTTCGTGTGTGGCCGCGCGCGAAAAGCGCACCCTTGGGAAGCGGCGCATTGGGCTCGGTCTCGCTTAAGCCCGCAGGCTCGATGATCTCGCGCTTGATCCAGGCGGAGTAGGGTTCCTTGGTCACGGCTTCGATGACGAGGCCCATCAGGGCAAACCCGTGATTGGAATATTTGAAGCGGGCGCCGGGCTCGATCGCGGTCGGCAGCTTCAATTCCGCGAGTAGCTCCTTGGCGTTGAGATAGGGACGGCTGTCGATGAACTGGCCGGAGTCTGCGCCGTCGCGTGTCAGTCCGGCGCTATGCGAAAGCACCTGCGCAATCGTCGTTTCGGCGACGCGCGGATGCAGGCCGCTGACATACTGGCCAACGGGATCGTCGAGCCTGATCTTGCGCTGCTCGCGCAACTTCATGATGCCGGCCGAGGTGAAGCTCTTCGAATGCGAGGCGATGCGGAAACGATGACGCGGGGTGAGTTTTTCGCCGGTGTCGAGATTGGCGAGACCGAATGCATGTTCGGCGACGACCTCGCCGCGGTGGACGAAGGCGACCAGGACACCGGGCTGCTGGAAGGACGTCTGCTGGAATTCAATCCAGGAGGCGATGTAGTCGATCGCGGATCGCAGCCACGTGTCCATTGCGCACCATTTGCGAGGGGGATGGGTGCGCGAAAGCTAGCCGAGAAAGCAGAACGGGCACAACCCGGAAGGCTGTGCCCGTTCGTGTCATGCCAAGATTTGGCGTCGTTAGTAGACGAGCGTCGCGCCGGTCGGCTTGTCGAGTGCGGCAGCCAGCGAGCGATACTCGGAGCTGTCGGTGCCGGCGAGCGAAGCGATCTTGTTCAGATGATACTGCGCCTGCTCGCGGTTGCCCTGCTCCAGCTGCCAGAGGCCGTAATACTGCCAGGTGCGAACGTGGTTTGGGTCGTCCTTCAGCGCGATCTCGTAATAGACCTTCGAGGACTGGTAGTCGCCGATCTTGCGATAGGAGTAGCCGATCAGGTTGGCGACATCGGCGACGTCGTCGCGCTTGAGCTGCTTCAGTTGATCGATCGCGCCGGTGTAATCGTGGTTGTCGTAGATCGTGGTGTAAGCGGTTCGATAGGCGGCGAGGAATTTGGGATCGCTGACGGAGGAGCTTTTCTTCTTGCCCTTCTTGGTCGAGGTATCCGACTTCGGCGGCGAGGAGGGCTCGTCACTGCCCGCGGCATAGGCGCTGGTCAGAGCCGGCCCGGCCGCCAAGGTCATGGCGACAAGTCCCGGCACAAGAAGCGTTGAGAGTTTGCGCATTGAAGTTCTCCCGAATGGAACGTGGCGATCCTACACGATTGCCCAAAGACCGGAACACCCGGCCGTCAAAAACATTCCCTGCCGTCCCCAGCCGGTGGGTCTTCCCAGGCTAAAATAACAAACTTGTCATCCAGATGAACGGAAGCTGGCTGCGCGCTTCAGAACGGGTTCAGCGCGCACCCTCTAGGTTGTCCCCATGATCGAAGAGTAGGCGAGAGGGCGCCGCCTCAAGATCCTTCCAAGAGGAGACAACCATGTTGAAGACCATTTCCGCAGCCTTGCTCGCAGCTTCCGTCATCGCAGCCCCGGCCTTCGCCGCTGAAGCCGGCAAGACCACCACGACCGCGCCGGTGATCAAGGCGGATCAGGCCCAGAGCAAGGTTTCGACCACGGCCGCCAAGCCCGACGCCGGCATCAAGGCGGACGCGAAGACCGCCGACGTCAAGTCGGGTTCCAAGGTCGATACCAAGACGAAGGCGATGAACGCCAACGCTGCGATCACGCCCGACGAGCACAAGACCGTGCGGACGCATCGCCATCACCACAAGCATCTGTCGGCCAAGAAGTCGCTGAAGACGCAGTCGGGCCTCACCACCAAGCCGGTGACCACCGAAAAGCGCAGCTAACCACTGACCCCAAGCGAGGCGGCATCCCTGGCATTGCCCCGTCGCCTCGCAAAGGAGTTCAGGCCCGGTCCGTTCGTCATGCTCCGCGCGTCTAGCGCGAGGCCTGACAGCGGGCCGGTGCGTCGTTTGCCGCAATGAGATGTCCTGCGTATCGGGGTCGGCAAACAGGAATCTCAAAACAACCCCATGCACAGTAGCCGACGCTATTGAATCAGCGATTTGGCAGATGCATGATTGCGGATTTTGCGAATTCGGTTGACTCGTCGGGCAAAACACCTCTAGACAGGCATCATCGCGATCTTGGGACCGAAACTCTCCAGGTCGGTTGAGCGGCGAGTTAGAACCGTGGGGCGATTGGCGAAACGCGCGGCGAGCCGGGCACTGATCCTGGCATTGCCTCTGGCGCTCTCCGCCTGCTTCGGTAGCGATGGTGACCGGCCGTCCCTGATGGACCAGGCCGGTGGCCCGCAACCGTTTCCCGACAATTTTCGCAGCGACGCGCTCGCTCTGATCCACGCCTATCTCAACAACCCGGTCGGTGTGCGCGATGCCAGCATGGCCGATCCGGTGCTGCGGGAGGTTGGCGGCCGCCAGTTCTATATCAGCTGCCTGCACTTCACCCCGCGTGAGAGCGACGGCAGCTACAAGGCGATGCGCGAGCGCGCCATCGTCTACGTCAACGGCCGGGGCGACCGCGTGGTCGATCGCGCCAGCGAGCTCTGTGCAGGTGCGGTTTACGCACCCTTTCCAGAACTGGAAAAGATGGCGCGGTAGCGCAAAGCCGACCTTCATCGCGCGGTGGTAGGACAAGGGCCGCCGGAGCCGCTGGATCACATTTTGGCGAGCTTTGAACGGGGTATTTTTGCCTTGCGACAAATCGTTACGGCTGGTCTTGCGCGAACGAAAAAATCGGTCGCAACAAGCGGACGTGACGGAACAAAATCGCGATGTTGCCGCTCCGTCACAGTAACGAACGATCAACGTTCCGGCATCGCCGCGAAGCAACCCAATTCACGCCACGTTGTTTCCTGAGTGTCGTAAATGAAAGAACGGGGATGACCATGAAGACGATTTTTCTCGGTGCCGCAGCTCTGCTGGCGCTGGCCGCACCGGCGGCCGCGGCCGACATGCAGGCGCGCACCTACACCAAGGCGCCGGCCTACACACCGCCGCAGGTGATCTACAACTGGACCGGCTTCTATATCGGCGGCCATGTCGGCGGTGAGTTCGCCGGCGACACCACCTTCCGGTCCAGCGACGCTCGCTTCCTGGGCGGCGTGCAGGGCGGCTTCGACTACCAGTTCGCGCCCAATTGGGTGGTGGGTATCGAGGCCCAGTACTCCTGGCTGCCGACCAACAACAACGGTGTCACGTTCCCGCTGGGCACGCAGGTGACCTCCAACACCGACCAGCTCGGGTCGGTGACTGGCCGCATCGGCTACACCTGGGGCCCGACGCTGCTGTATGCCAAGGGCGGCTACGCCTGGCGCAACGGCGGCCTCGGCGTCAATATCGCCGGCGTGCCGCAGGCCTTCACGACCACTGGCAACAGCAAGGACGGCTACACCGTCGGCGCCGGCCTCGAATACATGTTCGCGCCGAACTGGTCGGCCAAGGCCGAGTACCAGTACTATAATTTCGGCAGCACCACGATCACCGGCGGTCCGGCCGACGTCGTCGGCGTTCGCGGCCGGGACGACGAGCATACCGTCAAGGTCGGTGTGAACTACCGCTTCGGTTGGGGCGGTCCGGCGGCCTCGCGCTACTGAGCCGCCGAGGCGAGCACGACCACGATCTCAGAAAGGCCGGCCTTCAGCCGGCCTTTCTTTTGCCTTCGCCGGCCTCGTTTGCATTGCGTGAACCATCTGGCGCGTCATTTGCAAGCAAACAATCGAGCACGCGCCGTTCTCACGCGTGTCACGGGGATCGGGTAAAGCAAAAATAATTTTTGCGACTTAGGGAACTCGCGCTCCGGTACGCGTATTAGGGGATGACCGGGCTGGTGGGATGACGAACATGCGTATCTTGGCATCGGTGGTGGTGGTCGCGAGCTTTGCGGCGTTGCCTTGTTCTGCCCAAACAATCCTCAAATCCGAGCCTTTGATGTTGGCACCTTACGAGGTCGCCTTCGTCAAGGACGCCTCATGCCCCTCCGGCAAGGTCCTGAAGGTCACCGGGGCAATCCGCGGGCTGCACCGTCGCAAGGCCTGCGTGACCCTCGCGGACGAGCAGGCTTCTCTCGCGACCGCGACGCCCTGAGGGCGTAGCTTCGGCGACACGTCACGAGTCCAGCTGACTCTCTATCCTAGACTCCCGCTCGGCGTCCGCCTTGTTCTGCGCGGGGTCTTCGCCTTGGGCGGCCCGGCACGATCTGATCTCATAGTCATTGTCGAGCACCCGGCGCGGACCGTGCCGCTCGTCGTCGGTGTCGACGTCCACGACCAAGCCGCTCCGCTGGGCGAGCTGCCAGATGTCGGCTTCGCTGGGATAGGCTTTGCTGATCTGGCTGTCGTTGCAGAACAGGGCGTAGGGCATGCTTCCCGCTCCCGGAAACCGCTTTAACGACGACATGCGTCGCAGAGTTCCGGGGCGATCACGGGGCCGTGATCGAGGCCGCGAGGCCGCCGGGCCGTGAGTCCTTAACGAGTCCTAAATCCCAAAAAAAAGATACTTTGGGACTCGTTTGGCGGAATCAGCGGATGTTTCCGGCCATGACGACCGACCTGAAAACCTGCTGCGGGCACATGCTCCTGCCACTGACGCTGGCACTGTTTGGTGCCTGCGCAGCCAACCTTTGGCTGGTGTGGTCCTGGCTGTAGCCGGGCGTTACTTCCGGGAGGGTGGAGGCGGGGCGGTCTCTCGGATCGCGGCACGGAGCTTGGTCAGGGTCGCCGCACAATATTCCTCACGCTCGCGCTCGAACCGCTCCTGATGCTGTCGGAAATTGGCGATCCGGGCCTGCATCTCACTGCGGAAATCGCTGGCCATTCGGGGTGGGGGCACGGGTTGGGGCGACACGGCGATCGGCGGCGGCAGATCGGCTTGCTGCGGCTCGAACGTGACGCTCACGGCCTGGACGGAGACGAACTCTGTTGTCGGGACCGGCGCAGGCGCAACGGTATCCCGCTGTCGGAAATCGTCCTTCTTGCCGGAAACCGACTGCACGAAGGCCAGAGTCTGCGCGATCAATGCGTCGCGCTCCCGGATCCACTTCATGATCCACCACCTTGTTCAGGCCATTCCATCAAAGCCGGGACGCCGAATCAAGACGGTGTGCGCCAAGGGATTGCATATTTTTCCCGGTCGCCTGACATTGGACGGATGGATTCCAAGGCCGACCTGTCGGACGAAGCGCTAGGCCTGAGGCTCGTGCGCGCCTTTCTGTCACTGCCGCCCGAAAAGCGAGCAGAAGTTATCGCGTTCGCCGAGCATCTGGCGCGTGCCCATGCGGCACACGACGATGCCCAGGAGGCGTCGCCGACTTGATCGCGAGCTTGGGTGAGTTTGCCTCCCAAAGAGGCCGAAGCTTGCGTGAAGCTTACGTGCAGCCTCCAAATGGGTATTTTCCCGCAAGGTCATTCCAGCCAATTCGTATCAAATTTTAACGTTACCGGGTTCCAATGCCGCCGCTGGGACTGGTTTCGGTCAATGGTGACCGGAAGATCATTGGGCGGCTGCGATGAGCTTTTTGAACAACTTGAAAATCGTGTTGAAGGTTGCGCTGATCGTGACCGTGATGGGCGTTGCCCTGATCGCCGTCACCGCCTTCGGCTCGCGCGAACTCTCCGCGACCGTCGACGGCTTCAGCGAACTGACCGCGATGCAGTCGGCAGCCCTCAACCTCACGCGCGCCCAGCGCCGCATCGAGACCTATCATGCTGCGCTCTACGCGGTTTTCACCGAGACGACGGAAGCGGGCAATGCCGGCCGCCTGAACACGGCCAACCAGAACCGCAACGAGATTCGGACATATCTGGACGCTGCCGAGCAGGACGATCCGTCGCGGGCGAACGAGATCAAGAGCATCAGCGATCAGCTGAAAGCCGTGTTCGCGGGCTGTGACCCCGTGCTCCAGGCCGGCGCAGCTGCAAGCAACCCCGCAGAAAATGCCAAGGCTGCCGAGCGTGCGCACAAGGAGTGCGACCCGCTGATTGATGCATCGCTCGCACGCGTCGCGACGTTTACGGCCGACGTCAGCAAAGCGGTGGTCCAGCGCAAGGAGATCATCAACCGCGACGCCAAGTCTGCGACCTGGACCGTGATGAGCGTCAGCGCCGGCGGCCTGCTGCTGGGCATCGCGATCGCGCTCTTCATCGGCCTGAAGGCGATGTCGCAGCCGATCGCCCGCCTGAAGATCGTGATGGAGGGCCTGGCGCGCAACGACCTCAAGACCGAAGTGCCAGAGAAGGATCGCAGCGACGAGATCGGCGATATGGCCAAGACGGTCGAGGTCTTCAAGACCAATGCGCTCGAAGTCGAGCGGCTCAAGGCGGCGCAAGTGGAAGCCGAAAAGCAGGCCGCCGAGCAGCGCAAGCGCGACATGTTCAATCTGGCTGACGGCTTCGAGCGTGCGGTCGGCGAGATCATCGACACCGTCGGATCCGCGTCCACCGAGCTCGAAGCATCGTCCTCGACGCTGGCGACCACCGCGCAGCGCGCGCAGGAGCTGACCTCTGTGGTCGCTGTTGCCTCGGGCGAGGCCACCGGCAACGTCCAGTCGGTCGCGACTGCGACGGAAGAGTTGTCGGCCTCGGTCAACGAGATCAGCCGGCAGGTGCAGGAATCCGCACGGATGGCGAGCGACGCCGTCAACCAGGCCCGCACCACGACTGAGCGAGTCAGCGAGCTCTCGGTTGCGGCGACACGCATCGGCGACGTCGTCGAGCTCATCAACACCATTGCGGGCCAGACTAATCTGCTGGCGCTGAACGCCACCATCGAAGCGGCGCGTGCCGGCGAGGCTGGTCGTGG
>JAEWHT010000308.1 GCA_023387695.1 Pseudomonadota bacterium
ACGAGCGGGAGGCCCCCATTCGCTGGATTTTCGCGCCTCCAGCCTATATCTGAGGGCCGTCCTCCACATCCATTCCGGGTTCCATGAAGCCGCCGCGCAAGCTGCACATCAAGTCATATGGCTGCCAGATGAACGTCTACGATGCCCAGCGCATGGTGGACACGCTGGCGCCGGAAGGATTCGTGGAGACAGCCAACGCCGAGGACGCCGACCTCGTCATCCTCAACACCTGCCATATCCGCGAGAAGGCCTCTGAAAAGGTCTATTCCGAGCTCGGCCGCCTGCGCGTCGCCAAGGACGAAGCTGCCCGCGAGGGCCGCGCCATGCAGATCGCGGTCGCGGGCTGCGTCGCGCAGGCCGAGGGTGAGGAGATCGTGCGCCGCGCCCCGACGGTCGACGTCGTGGTCGGACCGCAGAGCTATCATCACCTGCCTGAGCTATTGAAGCGCGCCGGCAACGAGGGCCGTGCCATCGAGACCGAGTTTCCAGCTGCCGACAAGTTCGGCTTCCTCGCCCAGCCGAAGCCCGACGCGATCCGCGCCCGCGGCATTTCCGCTTTCGTCACGGTGCAGGAAGGCTGCGACAAGTTCTGCACGTTCTGCGTCGTGCCTTACACGCGCGGTGCAGAGGTCTCGCGTCCGGTCGCGAAGATCATCGACGACGTGAAGCGGCTCGCCGACAATGGTGTGCGCGAGCTCACGCTGATCGGCCAGAACGTCAACGCCTATCATGGCGAGGGACCTGACGGAAAAACCTGGGGCCTCGGCAAATTGCTGGAGCACCTGGCAGGGATTCCAGGCATCGCGCGGCTGCGCTACTCGACCAGCCATCCTCGCGACGTCGATGACGCCTTGATCGCAGCCCATCGCGATCTCGATGCGCTGATGCCGTTCGTGCACCTGCCGGTGCAGTCGGGCTCGGACCGGATTCTCGCCGCCATGAACCGGAAACATACCGCCGATGATTATCGGCGCGTCATCGACCGTTTCCGGTCGGCGCGCCAAGACATTGCTTTTTCATCAGATTTTATCGTCGGCTTTCCTGGTGAGAGCGAGCAAGATTTTCTCGCCACACTCGCGCTTGTCACGCAAATCGGCTACGCTGCGGCGTATTCGTTCAAATACTCCGCCCGGCCGGGAACGCCGGCCGCGGATATGCAGGAGACGGTGTCCCCCGCCGAGATGGACCAGCGATTGGAGCGGCTCCAGGAATTGATCGACAGCCAGCAATCGGCCTTCAACAAGGCTGCGATTGGCTCAACGGTCGACGTGCTGTTCGAACGTCCGGCGCGCAAGGACGGCCAGATCGTCGGCCGCACGGCCTTCCTCCAGCCTGCACATGTGATGGCCTCGCCCGACATCATCGGACAGATCCTGCCTGTCAGAATTGACAGCCTCGAGCGTTACAGCTTCCTCGGCGAGCTCGTCACGCCACGCCATGCGCGCGAGCCCGCTCTCACATCCATCGCCACTGGAGCCTGAACCCTTGCCCAAAAGCGCATCGGATTCGCCTTCCCTCGCTCCCAGCCGCAAGTTTGACCGCGACATGCAAGTTCCGCCCGAGACCCAAGTCGTCATCGACTTCGACGACAACCGCGCCGCGTCCGCGCTGGTCGGCCCCTATGGCCAGAACCTCGCGCAGATCGAGCGGCGGCTCGGCGTCGTCGTGGACTCCAAGGGCAACCACATCACCATCGGCGGTTCGCGCGACGGCTGCGACGCCGCACGCCGCGTGCTGGAGACGCTCTACGCCCACGCCGTGAAGGGGCAGGACGTCGACCAGGGCGAGGTCGAAGGCGCGATCCGCGCCGTGATCGCACAAGGTTCGCTGTTCGAGTTCGATGCCAAATCGTCGAAGTCGGCCTTCGACAGCATCAATCTGCGCAAGCGCCCGGTGCGCGCGCGCACGGCCGCGCAAGACTCTTATATCCGTGCGCTGAAGCGCCATGAGCTGGTGTTCGGCATCGGCCCCGCCGGTACCGGCAAGACCTGGCTCGCGGTTGCGCACGCCGCGCAATTGTTCGAGCGCAAGGAGGTCGACAAGATCATCCTGTCGCGTCCGGCGGTGGAAGCCGGCGAACGGCTCGGCTTTTTGCCGGGTGATCTCCGCGAGAAGGTCGATCCTTATCTGCGCCCGATCTACGACGCGCTTTACGATCTCATGGACGCCCGCATCGTCGAGCGCGCGCTGCAGACCGGCGAGATCGAAATCGCGCCGCTTGCCTTCATGCGCGGTCGCACGCTGACGAATGCTGCGATCATCCTGGACGAAGCGCAGAACACCACATCGATGCAGATGAAGATGTTCCTCACCCGTTTGGGCGAGAACAGCCGCATGATCGTGACCGGAGATCCCTCGCAGATCGATTTGCCGAATGGCCAGACCTCGGGTCTGGCGGAGGCGACCAAATTGCTGAGTGGTGTCGAAGGCATTGCGCAAGTTCATTTCAAAGCCGAAGACGTGATCCGCCACGAACTGGTGGCGCGGATCGTCGCTGCCTATGAAGGGGCGCCGCAGCGGCCTCCCGCCGGCAACAAATCCTGACGAGACAACAACCGGACCAAGGGGGCGCGGATACGGCGCCTCATCGTCCGAACAAAGCCATGTCCCATTCCAACCTTCCCATGACCGAGGTCCTCGTCGTCGCCGATTGCTGGCAGAGCGAACCTGACGCCGAAACCGTGATCCAGCGCGCGGTTGCGGTCGCCGCAGAATTCGTCGACGAGGACGTTGCCGACGCAGAAGTGGCCGTGATGCTGACCGATGACGCCGGCATCCGCACCCTCAACAACAATTGGCGCGGCATGGACAAGCCGACCAACGTGCTGTCGTTTCCCGCGCTCCAGCCGGAAGGCGAATGGAAGCCGGGCGATGCGCCGCGCATGCTCGGCGACATCGCGATCGCCTATGAAACCATGCGGCGCGAGGCGGACGAGGAACACAAGCCGTTCGATCATCATTTGAGCCATCTCGCCGTGCATGGTTTCCTGCACCTGATCGGCTACGATCACGAGAACGACGGCGACGCGGAAGAAATGGAAGCACTCGAAACCGAGATCCTGGCTCATCTCGGCATCCCCGATCCCTATGCCGATCGCGCAGGGACGCACTGACATGCCGGACTCAGAGCCTATTCACGACAATCCGCGCAATACGGCCAATCTGCCGGCCGTGGTCACATCAGGCGAAGTCATGCGCCCGACCGCGGATGGCTGGCTGCTGCGCGCCATCCGCACGCTGTTCGGCTGGAAGGCCGGATCGGTGCGCGACGATCTCCAGGTCGTGCTCGATGCGACGACGCCCGACGATACCGGCTTCTCCGCGGTCGAGCGCACCATGCTGCGCAACATCCTCGGTCTGCATGAGCGCCGCATTGCGGACGTCATGGTGCATCGTGCCGACATCATCGCGGTGAAGCGCGACATTCCGCTCGGCGAGTTGATGGACCGCTTCGAGAGCGCGGGCCATTCGCGCCTCGTCGTCTATAACGAGACGCTCGACGATCCCGTCGGCATCGTCCACATCCGCGACCTGCTCGCCTTCATGACCGTGCGTGCACGCGTGTCGGAGGCAACCAAGACCAAGCGCAAGAAGCCGCTGCCGGCCGGGCTCGACCTCAAGGCCGTCGATCTCGCGCTGCCGCTGGAGGACGCTCGCATCATCCGCAAGCTGCTCTATGTGCCGCCGTCGATGCGCGCGATCGACCTGCTGGCGCAGATGCAGGCCACGCGCATTCATTTGGCGCTGGTCGTCGACGAATATGGCGGCAGTGACGGCCTCGTTTCGCTCGAGGACATCGTCGAGCAGATCGTCGGCGAGATCGACGACGAGCATGATAGCGACGAACCGCCGTCGATCGTGCGACTGCCCGACAACGCCTTCATCGCCGACGCCCGCGCCAGCCTCGATGACGTCCGCACTGTCATCGGCGAGGACTTCGTCACCGGCGAGGCCGGCGAGGAGGTGGAGACGCTGGGCGGCTATCTCGTCAGCTTCGTCGGCCGTCTGCCCGTCCGCGGCGAGGTGATCTCCGGCCCCGGGAATTACGAGGTCGAAGTGCTCGATGCCGATCCGCGCCGCGTCAAGCGGCTGCGCATCTCGACGCGGAAGGAACGCCCGGTGCCGCGTACCCAGCGCGAGAGAACCCGCCGCGAGGCGACGCCGGAGAGCGGTCAGCCTCCGGCCGGCGACACGCCGACGCCACCGCCTGCTGACGGGACCGGCCCGCAGTGACCGCATTCCAGCGATTTCGGCAGATTGCGCTCGCCATCATCCTGACTTGGGGATGGAAGCGCGCGCTGCTTGCGATGGCGTGCGGCGCGCTGTCGGTGCTGGCGCTGGCGCCGTTCAATGTCTTTCCGGTGCTGTTCATCACCTTCCCGATCATGGTCTGGCTGATCGATGGCGCCGGTGCCGGACGGTATGGCGGCGTTCCGGCAGCGGCGCTGACCGGCTACTGGTTCGGGCTCGGCTATTTCGTCCCCGGCCTTTACTGGATCGGCATCGCCTTCTTCGTCGACGCCGATGTGTTCGCCTGGCTGACGCCTTTCGCGGTGCTGGGCCTGCCCGCCTATCTCTCGATCTTCACGGCGATCGGCTTCGCACTGGCCCGCCTGCTCTGGACGAAGGACGCCACCCGCATTCTCGCGCTCGCGGCAAGCCTCACCATCGGCGAGTGGTTGCGCGGCCATATGCTCAGCGGCTTTCCCTGGAACGCCTTCGGCTATGCCCTGTCCGAGCCGCTGGCACTGGCGCAGACGGCGTCGCTGATCGGCCAGTGGGGCATGACCTTCCTGACGATTGCGATCTTCGCAGCGCCCGCAGTGCTGATCGACCGTACCCGCGATCGCAGCCCGGCGTGGCGCGTGCCGGCTGCAGCGCTTGCGCTGCTGGTCGTCATGGGCGTCTTCGGCGGGATCCGCCTGTCGCTGCATCCGACCACGATGGTCGCGGGCACCAAATTGCGCCTGATGCAGCCGAACCTTCAGCAGGATGCGAGGTTCAACTACTCCGCCAAGGCGGAGGTGATGAAGAAATATCTGGCGCTGTCGGATCGCGCCTCCGGACCGCAATCGACTGGCGTACGCGATGCCACCATCCTGATCTGGCCGGAATCCGCGTTTCCGTTCTTCCTGACCCGCGAAGCCGACGTGATGGCCGAGATCGCGGAACTGCTGCCCAAGGGCACGGTGCTGATCACCGGCTCGGTGCGCGCGCCGGATCTGCCGCCGGGGACGCCGATCAGGCGGGCCTATAACTCGATCTACGTGATCGACCACGACGGCAGCGTGCTCGCGGTCTACGACAAGCTGCACCTGGTCCCGTTTGGTGAATACCTTCCGTTCCAGGACCTGATGGAGAAGCTCGGCTTCGAGCAACTGACGCGGGTCCGCGGCGGCTTTATTCCCGGCACAGTGCGGCACGCGCTCCCGGTGCCGGGTGCACCGCCCGCACTGCCGCTGATCTGCTACGAGGCGATCTTCCCCGGCGAGGTCGGAACGCATGACGCACGTCCGGGCTGGATGGTGAACCTCACCAATGACGGCTGGTTCGGCATCTCGACCGGTCCGTACCAGCATCTAGAGCAGGCGCGGATGCGCGCCGTAGAACTTGGACTGCCGCTAGTCCGCTCCGCCAACACCGGCGTCTCGGCCGTGATCGATCCGATGGGACGCACGGTGGCCAGCCTCGGCCTCGGGGTCGAAGGCATTTTGGATGCAAGTCTGCCCGCCGCAATCGCACCCACGGTCTATGCGAGAGTCGGAGACATTCCTGCGGCTATGCTCGTCGCGCTGGCGATCGTTCTTGCAGTGCGACGACGCGTTGCCAAACGGCACCCCTGATCTCGCAGTCGCTAGCGGTTTCCGGCAGGCGGGGCGGAAACTTTTGACAACCGTAGTCCCACGGTTGACAGACTGCAGGCGGGCTCCCCATTCTGCTCAGGCTGCAAAGACAGCGGTGCATTGCTAAATTTCTCCGCAATGTTTCCCCAATCAGAGTGAAGTTTTAGAGTCGCTGTCACCTGAGGCAATTTGCTTGATTGCGCCGAGGGTGGTGTTTGGAGGGCTGAGGAAATGTCGAAAGCGCCCAACCCTGTTGACAAATATGTCGGCAGTCGCGTGCGTATGCGCCGCATCATGTTGGGCATGAGTCAGGAAAAGCTCGGTGAAGCTTTGGGCCTGACATTCCAGCAGATCCAGAAATACGAGAAGGGCACCAACCGGGTCGGCGCGAGCCGCATCCAGCAGATCGCAGAGATTTTGCAGGTGCCGGTGTCGTTCCTGTTCGAAGGCGGACCGAGCGGCACACCTGGCCCCGATGGCTTCGCCGAAGGTGCTTCACCCTCCTATGTCTCGGACTTCCTCGCGACCTCCGAAGGTCTCGCATTGACCAAGGCGTTCACCCGAATCACCGATTCGAAACTGCGCCGCTCGATCGTCGATCTCGTCGAGCAGATCGCCGCCCGCGAAGGCCCCGACAAGCGCTGACGCGCTCTTTCATTCCGATTTGAGACTGCGGCAAATCTGGCCTATGTCGTCATTTGCGGACCGCGCGCTTTGCGCTGCCTCCGCCGAGATGATGCGACTTGAAGGCACAGATAGGTCCATGGCGAAATCAAATTCGTTCGATTCCGAAACTATCCTCGCTGGTATCCGCCGCTGGGTGGAAATCGAGACACCGGCGGAAGTGCCCGAGCAGGTCAACAAGCTGACCTCGTTGGTTGCCGATCATTATCGCGATCTGCCCGTCACGCTCGAGCGCGTCGCCGGCGTCGACGGCTGCGGCGATCATCTCGTGGTGCGTTCGACCTGGGGGCAGGATCGCCCCGGTATTCTGGTGCTCAGCCATCTCGACACCGTCCACCCTATGGGCTTCATCGCGCGCTTGCCTTTCAAGGTCGAACGCGACGTCGCGTTCGGTCCGGGCATCTATGACATGAAGGGCGGCGCCTACATCGCCTATCACGCCTTTCGCGAGCTTTGCGCCGCACCCGAGCGTTCGCTACTCGGCATCACCCACATGTTCACTTCCGACGAGGAGATCGGCAGCCCCACCTCGCGCGCGCTCATCGAGGCGGAAGGGCGCAAGGCCAAATACGTGCTGGTGACGGAACCCGCGCGCGACGGCGGCAAGATCGTCACCGGACGCAAGGGCGTCGGACGCTTCCGGGTTTTCATCAAGGGTGTGCCCGCTCATGCCGGCTCGCGGCCCGAAGACGGCCGCAGCGCCGTGCGCGAGCTCGCCAACGTCATCCAGACGCTTGAAGGGATGAACGACCTGAAGCGCGGCGTCACCGTCAATGTCGGCGTGGTGCGCGGCGGCACGCGACCCAACGTCACGCCGGAAGAGGCCTATGCCGAAGTCGATCTGCGCGTGCCGAGCGCCAACGACGCGGACGAGTTCGTCGGCAAGATCCTCGCCCTGACATCGAAAACCGAGGGCGTGACCGTCACCGTCACCGGCGAGCTCAATCGTCCGCCCTATGAAAAGGGCAATGCGGGCGCCTCGCTGTACGAGCATGCGAAGACGATTGCCGCGGAGATCGGCTTCGAGCTGATCGACACCCACACCGGCGGCGGCTCGGACGGCAATTTCACGGCGCCGTATACGGGCACGCTCGACGGACTCGGTGTCGACGGCAAGGGCGCGCACACTCATTATGAGCAGCTCTACGTCTCCTCGCTCGAGCCGCGTGCGCGGCTGCTCTATCGGCTGTACCAGACACTGCGATGAGCGAACGCAAATCAGATCCCGATCGCGCGGACGGCGAGCGCGCGTTCTTTGGACGACGCAAGGGCCACAAGCTCAGGCAGCATCAGGCCGAGCTAGTCGATCATCTGCTGCCGCATCTCGCACTCGACATCACCGGAGAGAAGCCGGCGAATGCCCGCGAGATCTTCAATCCCGCAGCGGAAGACGTTCGGCTTGAGATCGGATTCGGCGGCGGCGAGCATTTGGCAGCAGAGGCGCAGACCTTTCCGATGACCGGCTTCATCGGCTGCGAGCCCTACGTCAACGGCATGGCCAAGATCCTCGCACAGATCGAAGCGGCCAACATTGCAAACATTCGCCTGTTCGCCGGCGACGCTGCCGAACTGCTGGCATGGCTACCAAACGCATCATTGTCGCGGATCGATTTGATCCATCCCGATCCCTGGCCGAAACGGCGGCACTGGAAGCGGCGCTTCGTTCAGGATCGCACGATCATCGCGATGGCGCGCGTGCTCAAGCCGGGCGGTGAATTCCGCTTCGTCTGCGACATCGACGACTACTGCGCATGGACCCTGTCACATCTTGCGCGCGCGCCGGATTTCCAATGGCTCGCAGAACGCGCCGATGATTTTCGCCAGCCCTGGGCCGGTTACACTATGACACGCTATGGGAGAAAGGCTGCGCGCGAAGGGCGCAAGGCTGCGTATTTGCGGTTCAGGCGCGTCTAGACTCTTTCCGGGCAATCATCCGCGATCGTCATGCCCGGGCTTGTCCCGGGCATCCACGCCCGTTCTTGGATTGCGAAGAACGTGGATGGCCGGGACAAGCCCGGCCATGACGGCAAAGCTAACGCCTTGATCTCTAGATCGTCTGCCGGTTGCGCCAAAAATTCACGACGCGCTCGGCCGTCGCCGGCATCAGGCGCGTGAAATTCACCCGAGCCTGTTCGATATCCGCATCGGCCGGCGTGCGATGCGGCCCGTACCACATCAGAATCAGCGCGCGCACCGTAGGCCAGCCGAGATTCAGCACGCGGCCGAGGACCAGGACCGGATCGTAGCGATCACCCGAGATCAGGCGATCGAGGATCGGAAGCTTGACGCCGGCCATTGCCGAAAGCGTTGCGACCGATTCTTCGTATTTGTGCGCCTTGGCGAAACCGAGCAGTGCGCTCTCGCCGAGATGGCCGCCGCGATGCAGGCCGAGCACCGTGCGTTGCGCGTCCGCGAAATCACGTCGTGGGCCGGCAGGCCTGGCTGCCTCCTCGATCGCGACCATGGCGCGCTTGATCTCGACCTGGCGCGCCGGGTTGACCACTGTGGAAAGGCGGCGGCGAATGACGTCGAGTGTGCCGTTGAGAAGCTCTTTGAGATGATCACCGGAAAGATCTTCACGCTGACCGATCTTGAGCGTCAGCACGCCATCATGGCTCGCACGCTTGATCAATTCCGAATAGCCGTCAGCCGAGAAATTCGCACCCGCATTGCCCGCGGCACGGCGGACCACATCACGATCGCCACGCTCGACGAGCACGTCGGTAATGACGGTCGACAAGGTCGGCCGTTCCGTCATTGCCAGCAGATGGCCCTGGCCCTTCAGCCGAGCGATCTCGACGAGTGCTGCATCATCAAGCACGGGCGAGCGGCGTAGCACCGGGCCCGCCACCATGATTTCATTTTCGCGCGCAAGCTGGCTCACCAGATGCGGCGGTGCATTGGCGATCCGCGAGAAGCGTTCAGCGAGATCGACGCGCGCGGCAAGCTCCGCATGCGGAACGAGATCGATCAAGAGATCGTCGAAGAGACCGACAAGCTCGGGACGAAGTTTCGAGGGGTCCTGAAGGAACAGCGCGGAAATGGCGCTTGCGATCTCGCCACGACGCCGGGGATCGCCGCGTTTGACGATCTCGTCCAGTCCGGGAATGAGCGACGTGGCAACGGTCATGGAACGCAACTCGAATCTGGCACGCCGTGGGCGCGCCATAGGCTTGAGCCGCCCCACAGCCTTGAAATTTAGGCCCGTTTTGTGAAGGAAGCGTTGCTCCCCGGGGCGCCCGTCGGCGCTCCCGGGGAGGCCTCGGGGAACGCAAAAAGCCCGCATCCGCCTGCGATGGGCCTTGTCCGGGCAACCGGAAAGGGCTATATGAGCGCCAATTCATCTTCTCATACGATCCGCGTAGTGAGAGTGGGCCCGAAAGGACCCGCTCTTTTTTATTACCTGAACGCGACTTGGCGGAAGATGGCGGCCCGGCGAGCTGCCGGGAAAGTTCCGAAGCGGGCTTTGCAGTTTTAACCAAGCCTTAACCATCGAGCGCCTTGACCCCTGATATGACCGAACCGAACACTGGTTCCACTGATGCCGAGTTGCTGGCCGAGCCGAGGCTCGTGGTCGAGCCGGGCGCGGCGGCACGGGTGTCCGCGGTCGCAACTCCGGTGCTCGAGGGCATGGGCTACCGCCTGGTGCGGATCCGCATCTCCGGCGACGCCGGCTGCACCGTCCAGATCATGGCCGAGCGGCCGGACGGCTCGATGCAGCTCGAGGATTGCGAAGCGATCTCGCGGGCGCTCTCCCCCGTTCTCGACGTCGCCGACCCTATCGATCGCGCCTATCGGCTGGAAATCTCCTCGCCGGGGATCGACCGTCCGCTGGTGCGCCGCTCCGATTTCGAACGCTATTCCGGCCATCTGGTGAAGATCGACATGGCCGTCGCCCATGAAGGCCGCAAGCGGTTCCGTGGCACGCTCGGTGCCGTCGAGGGCGATCGCGTGCACCTGCATCGCGATGACGCCAAGGCGAGCGACGATGCCGACGTTCTTCTCACGATGGAAGATATCGGCGAGGCACGCCTCGTGCTGACCGACGAGCTGATCGCGGAATCCATGCGCCGCGGCAAAGCCGAAGAGCGCCAGATGCGCAGGGATCTCGGCATCGAGCCGCCGCAGGCACCGCACGCCGAGATCAGCGCGAAAACCACCAAGAACACCAAGCCGCAAAAACAAAAGAAACCGGCACCGACCAATACGAAGAAACATCGCCTTGCCGCCGAACGCGCGCGGCGCGGCGAGATCGAGCCTGACGAAGGAGACTAGCCATGGCAGTCAGCGCCAATCGACTTGAATTGCTCCAGATCGCCGACGCCGTCGCCCGCGAAAAATCGATCGACCGCGGCATCGTCATCGCTGCGATGGAAGATGCCATCGCCAAGGCCGCGCGTGCCCGTTACGGCAGCGAGACTGACGTTCACGCCGAGATCGACCCCAAGAAGGGCGAGCTGCGGCTGTCGCGCCACATGCTGGTGGTCGACAAGGTCGAAAACCACTCCAACCAGATTTCGCTGGTCGACGCGCAGCGCGCTAATCCCGGCGCCCAGGTCGGCGACACCATCGCAGACACCCTGCCGCCGCTCGAATACGGCCGCATCGCCGCGCAGTCGGCCAAGCAGGTGATCGTGCAGAAGGTGCGCGAGGCCGAGCGCGACCGGCAATATCAGGAATTCAAGGACCGCATCGGCGACATCGTCAACGGCGTCGTCAAGCGCGTCGAATATGGCAGCGTGATCGTCGATCTCGGCCGCGGTGAAGCCATCATCCGCCGTGATGAGATGCTGCCGCGCGAAGTGTTCCGCAACGGCGACCGCGTTCGCGCCTACATTTTCGACGTCCGCCGCGAGACCCGCGGTCCGCAGATCTTCCTCTCCCGCACCCATCCGCAGTTCATGGCGAAGCTGTTCGCGCAGGAAGTGCCGGAAATCTATGACGGCATCGTCGAGATCAAGGCGGTGGCCCGCGATCCGGGCTCGCGCGCGAAAATCGGCGTGATTTCCCGTGATTCCTCGGTCGATCCGGTCGGCGCCTGCGTCGGTATGCGCGGCTCGCGCGTGCAGGCCGTGGTGAACGAACTGCAGGGCGAGAAGATCGACATCATTCCCTGGTCGCCCGACATCGCAACCTTCGTGGTCAACGCGCTGGCGCCGGCCGAAGTCTCCAAGGTCGTCATCGACGAAGACCGCGAGCGCATCGAAGTCGTGGTGCCCGACACCAACAACCAGCTCTCGCTGGCGATCGGCCGTCGCGGCCAGAACGTTCGTCTCGCCTCGCAGCTCACCGGCTGGGACATCGACATCCTGACCGAGCAGGAAGAATCGGAGCGCCGCCAGGCCGACTTCGAGAACTCCACCCGCGTCTTCATGGAATCGCTCAACGTCGACGAAGTGGTCGGCCAACTGCTCGCGTCCGAAGGCTTCACCTCGGTCGAGGAGCTCGCGATGGTGGACCTCAAGGAGCTCGCCGGCATCGAGGGCTTTGACGAGGAGACCGCGCAGGAACTGCAGAACCGCGCTCGCGAGTATCTCGACCAGCAGGAAGCCGAGATCGAGGCCCGTCGCAAGGAACTCGGCGTCGAGGACGCCGTGAAGGACGTGCCGGGCGTGACCTCGAAGATGCTGGTGAAGTTCGGCGAGAACGACATCAAGTCGGTCGAAGACCTCGCCGGCTGCGCCACCGACGATCTGGTCGGCTGGACCGAGCGCAAGGAAGGCGGCGAGCAGACCAAGTTCGCCGGCGCGCTCGACGGCCTCGGCATCTCCCGCGACGACGCGGAAGCCATGATCATGCAGGCCCGCGTCAAGGCCGGCTGGATCACCGAAGCTGATCTCGCCAAGCCGGCCGAAGAGGCTGACGCGGCCGAAGATCAGCCGGCTTAAGGGCGAAGGAGAATGTCGCCCGGATGCTTGCCAGCACTGACAACGACCTTGACCATGGACCGCGGGCCGAAAGGTCCGCGACCATGCGCATGTGCGCGGTCAGCCGCGAGGTCCGGCCGATCGACGAGCTGATCCGCTTCGTCGCCTCGCCGCAAGGCGCGGTAGTTCCCGATCTCAAGCGCAAGCTGCCCGGACGGGGCATGTGGGTGACGGCCTCGCGCCAGGTGGTTGCGGAAGCCGTCCGGCGTCACCAATTTACCAAAGCCTTCAAGCGCGACCTGCGCATCCCTCCGACGCTTCCCGACGACATCGAGGCGCTCCTGATCCGGAGCGTGACCGAGGCCCTTGGGATTGCCGCCAAGGCGGGCCAGATCGTTGCCGGCTTCGGCAAGGTCGAGAGCGCCCTGCGGGAAGGCACGGCCGAGGTCCTGATCCACGCCAGCGACGGGGCCGCGGACGGAATCCGCAAATTGGACACGCTGGCGCGGCAAAATGACGAAAATCGCGGTACCAAGCCGCCGATTCCCGTTGTCACCGCACTGAAATCGATAGAATTGGATTTGGCACTTACCCGGTCAAATGTGATACATGCTGCCCTGCTCGCGGGCCCGGCGAGCAAGTCATTCCTGTCACGTAGCCAGATGCTGGTCCGATACCGGATGGCGGACGCTGACAAGACTGCCGAAAAGCCCGGCCAGGATTTCTGAGAGACACGACGACCCGATAGGACGGTGCGGCAACGCACAACACTGATAAATCAGGATTAGGACTGCTTAATGGTTGATACCAAGACCCCTGACGACAAGAAGCTGAGCGTTCCGAGCAAGACGCTATCGCTCAAGCCGCGCGTCGAAACGGGCACTGTCCGCCAGAGCTTCAGCCATGGCCGCAGCAAGCAGGTCGTGGTCGAGAAGCGCGGCAAGCGCCGCATCGACGGCAGCCCCGAGCCGCAGGCACCGACCGTTGTCGCGAAGCCGGCGCCGGCAGCGCCGACGCCCGCTCCGTCGCGCCCGGCACCGCCGCGCAACGCCGGCTCCGGCGTGGTCTTGCGCACGCTGACCGAGGACGAACGCTCCGCCCGCGCCAGCGCGCTGGCCGACGCCAAGGTTCGCGAAGTCGAAGAGCGCCGCGTGGCCGAGGAAGAGGCCCAGCGCCGCTCGGTTCGCGAGGCTGCCGAACGCGCAGAGCGCGAAGCCGCCGAATCCCGCCGCAAGGCCGAGGAAGAGCGCCACCGTCACGAAGACGAAGCCAAGCGCAAGGCCGAGACCGAAGCCAAGAAGCGTTTTGGCGAAGGCGAGCAGCCGGCAGCCGGCGCACGTCCCGCCGCGGCGGCCGCAGCTCCGACGACCAGCGCTCCGCGCCCCGCGCCGACCACGACGCGCCCCGCCGCGACGACGACCGCTCGTCCGGCGACCACCACGGCGCGGCCGGGTGGTGGCCCCCTGGGTCGCGCCCCCGCAGTTGCTGCCGGACCGGACGAGGACGATGGTCCGCG
>JAEWHT010000340.1 GCA_023387695.1 Pseudomonadota bacterium
ACACGACACTCTGCAAAAACGTCCTTGAGCAGAAACTGCTCGGGAACCATCAGCTTCACATTTGGTGCACGAGCGAGGTGTTCGGTATCCCGCGGCGTCATTGGGACTCCAGGATGCTCTCTCACCCGGATTTCGTGATCCGGAAACCGTCGCGCCGTCCACAAGATGAGGTCCAGCATGCCCTGCCAAGCCTCATCGGTCATCCAGTGTGCGCCGTTTTGCAGGAAGAAGGCAACGGCGCGGCGCTCGCCCACCTTCCCCTGCGGTTGACAGGTTATCACATGGTTTCCCGTCGCCACGAAACGCTGCTTGGGATTGAGGGGGGCGAGCATCTCGGCGAATTTCCGGCCCCAAACCAGCATGCGATCGTAGCTCATATTGCGAAAACCGGGATGTATCACCGGTGCCCAGCCTTGTTGCACGCAGATGCTGCGAACGCCAACCGCCTTGGCGGACTGATTGATCAACTCATAATAGTCCGCGTTTCCTTCGGGCACGACCACGCAATCCGGCCGCAACGACTTGAGCGCGCGCCGAACCGCATTGAGCCTGATGAACCACGAATCGAAAAAGGCGGGATTGAAATTGCGTCCGTAGATTTCCACTTGGGACCCCGCCATGGCCAGCGATTCCTGCGTGAATTCGACGTGAATACGCGGCAATTTCAATCGTGCCAGCGCGTCGAACATCTCGGGATTCTCGACGACGAGAAAGGCGTAGGGGACTTCGAGCTTGTTGGCGACCGGCTCGAGATAGCGCACGAACTTCGGATGGATGACTTGAAACAGGACGCGCGGCCGTTCGCGTCCTAACCCCTCGGTGGAGATCAGCGGCTGCCCGTACCGACGGTGCAGAAAGCGAAGGAGGCGGGTGCGCAGATCGGGCGCGTCGATACGCCGGCGCTCGCCACGCAAGTAGGGCGCCACCAGGCGAACCCAAATCGGCAGGCTGTCTTCGTCCGGAAGCGGTGCCCCCGTCTGACAGGCGACGAAATAGTCGAACAGCGTCCTGTCGGCGAAAAGCGCAAAGAACAATTGCCGCTCGACCAGATAGCGGATGTCGCCGCCGGCGCCGCGAAAGATATTGGTATCACCCGCCACCATGTCGGCGGTGAGTTGCTCGATGGCTTCATTCAGCTTCAGATATTGCGGAAGAAAATAGGCTCCGAAGGGGAGCTGCAGATCGGACGCGAGCATCGCGGCTTGTTCAGTCAAATCGACACCGGGCGCGACTCGGCCGGCGCCAGGTCTTCCCAAGCCAGCGCGTGGCCTCGCTTGAGCGAACGCGCGGCTTGCCGCCCTACGATATCGGGCAAGAATTTCGGCGCGAGCCCGAAGCCCGGACGGATCGACCGCACATTCGCTGTCGTCAGCGTTTCGCCTGCCGCGATGTCGGCGACCACGTAGAGCGAGCGGCGGAAGACGCGACTGCCACGCTCCTCCTCGCTGCGCGAGTAGTCGACCGAGCCGATCGACAGCCAGGCGTTGCGACAATCATCAACCAGTCGACGAAACTCCTCCGGCTCGAGGCTGAATGCCGAGTCCGGACCGCCATCAGCGCGCCGTAACGTAAAGTGCTTCTCAATGACATTGGCGCCGAGCGCCACCGCGGTCACGGAACAAGCCGTTCCGGGCGTATGGTCGGACAGGCCCGTCACCGCGCCAAATCGCTCGGCGATGTCGGCAATGGTGCGAAGATTGGCGTTCTGGTACTTCGCGGGATAGGTCGAGACGCAGTGCAGCAGCACAAGCTCGCTCGCGCCGGCGCCGCGCGCCGTGGCAACGGCCTCGCCGATCTCCGCAACATCCGTCATGCCGGTCGAAATGATCATCGGCTTCCCTTCGCGCGCGACCCTCGCGATCAGTGGCAGGTCGATAGCTTCGAAGGAGGCGATCTTATAGGCGGGAACGTCCAATTTGCTCAGTAGCTCGACCGCGGAGTCATCAAATGGCGTTGAGAACAACGTGATGCCGTGCCGGCGCGCCCGCTCCATGATCGCTGGATGCCATTCGTAGGGCGTGTAGGCCTCCTTGTAGAGATCATACAACGTATAGCCATCCCACAGGCCGCCTTTGATCCTGAATTCCGCGCCAGCGTGATCAATCGTCAACGTATCCGGCGTGTAGGTCTGTATCTTGATCGCGTCCGCGCCCGTTGCAGCCGCCGCATCGACAAGTTCGAGCGCGCGCTCGAGCTTGCCGCCGTGGTTAGCGGACAGCTCGCAGATGATGTAGGGCGGATGACCCGGGCCGATCCTCCGCCCGGCGATTGTGACGGCCGGCATCATTTGCTGCGGAGCTCGTAGGTGTGCTGGATAAGGCGAAAACCCATCTCTCCGAACATGCGGATGGACCTTGCGTTGTCGGGGTTGATGTTGGCCAGGAATCGGTGCCGCGGATGCTTGAGCATGAGTGCGCGGATTGCCGCCGGGCCCACGCCCTGCCCCCGCGAGGCCGTCAGGACTCCAATTCCGATCTCACCCAGCGCCGTCAGATAGATCGCACCGATGTAATCCTGTTCGTGCTTGATCAGGTACCAGGCCGAGTAAGGGCGTTTGGCGATGAAGCGAAGGTGTTCCTTCCAGGTCGGCATCCCGTGATGACTGATGTTCATATGAGGCTCGCGCTCCGCCAGCAATCGATAGAGCAGTTCGGGCGCCACCTTGGGAAGTCGATAGACGCTGACCAGCGTAACATGCATTGGGGCGCGAACATCCTTACGCCTGGATCGAGCCTGCCTCACCATGCCGTCCACCCACCATCGACGGGAATGTTGGCGCCTGTGACGTAGCTCGCTGCATCGCTCGCCAAAAAGACGACAGCACCAGCCACTTCGTCGGGACGGCCGACACGCCGCATCGGAACCTTGCGTTCGAGTGCTTCCAGAAACCCCGGTTGCTTGCTCGCGAGCGTGTCACGGTCTGGGAATGGGCCCGGGCTGACGGCGTTCACACGAATGCCGTCGCCCGCGAGGTGGCAGGCGAGATATCGCGTGAGCTGCAGCAGCCCTGCCTTTGCCGCGCCATATTGCGGCGGGTTGTTGGAGCCGGAGGTACCATAGATGGACGGGTCCGGGCTGACGATCCCGTACATGGACGCGACGTTGACGATCGACCCGCCCCTGGTGCGCAGCAACGGCAGCGCAGCTTGCGTCAGAGCGAAGGCCGGCTGGACGATACCGGCCGCAGCGGTCGCGAAATCCGAAACCGTTGCAGTCTCGATGGTTCCGGTCTGAATAGGCGAGGCATTGTTCACGATGATATCGAGCCGCGGCAATTTCGCGACAATGGACGCAGCGCGCGCGAAATCGGTGACATCGAAGGGCAACGCCTCGGCCGTGAGCTTGATGTTGCGCAATTCTGCTGCGAACGTTTCGGCCTTGGCGGCATCGCGGCCGTTCACCAGAACATGCGCACCGGCCTCAGCCAGGCCGCGACAGATCGACCTGCCAAGGCGCCCTGCCCCTCCGGTCACGAGCGCGACACGGCCTGTCAGTGAAAACGGGTTCATCGGAACTGCCATAGCGCCGGGTTGAGCAACTGATCGGGCAGTCGCGGAATGCAATGTCGCACCGCATCGACCTCCGCTGGTCTGAGCGGGGATGCTGCAAAGCGCTCCAGATTCTCGTGCAGTTGCGTCTCGGTTTCGACGCCGATCACGAGGCTGTCGATCCAGGGCTGGGCACGCGCGAAGGCAACAGCGAGATCGCCAACGCTGCGCAAGCCAAGCGCGTGCGCCAGTTCGGCAAGTTCGCGCACAAGGCCCGCGGTATCGACCCCGACGACGACAGGCCATTTGGCAGCGGTCGCGCCGGTCAAGAGCCCCTGCAGGAACACGCTTCGCGCATGGATCGTCAGGTCGCCGCGCAGAGGTCCGAGGTCGTCCCACCGCCGGTCTAACAGGTTGAACGGCAGCTGTATCAATTCGACGTCGCCATCGGCAGCCGCGAGGTCGAACTCGGCACGATCCTGCACCGAGATGCCGAGCCGCCCCACCATGCCCTGGCGCTTGAGGTCGAGCAGCGTCTCCCACAGCGCACCACCAGCCGTGGAGCGGTTGGTCGCGCGATGCAGTAGCAGCGTCTCGATTCGCTCTTGCTTCAGCGCCTTCAACGATTGCGTGACGGACTCGATCGTTTGCGCGCGCGCGGCGCCGACATCCTCCGTTTCGATCGGTCGAAGTTTTGTGATGACTTCGACCTGGGATCGCCATCTGCCCTGCAGAGCCGCGCCGATGCGAGCTTCGCTCTCGCCATAGGCCTGCGCCGTATCGATATGGGTGACGCCGCGATCAATCGCGCCGCGAACGATGCGCGCGACGTCTTCGTCGGATGGCATGCCGCTGAAATTGGCCACGCCGTAGGGCATGCCGAGCTGGGCGCCACCAAGCGTCAATTGCGACTGAAAGCGCCCGGCCTTGCGGGTCACGGGAACCCGCGGACCGCGCAATTGATCGAGGTCGTGACAGAGCTGCTGCCAGCCGACCCGAACCGGGTCCTCCCTGTCACGCAAAATCCGATTGATGCGAGCGTAGTCGTCAGCGGTATCGACCGTGGCACGCAGATGCGAGAGATCGGCGCCACTGACAAAGCCCGGATTCCCGACCGCCCCCCGCAGTGCGGGCGTAACGTGTTCGGCATCCTGCTCGCTCCCCGGCTGGGCCCGCCGCAGCGCTCCGACCCGAAAGGCTTCCGCGACCACGCCGTAGGGCAAGCCGTCCTCCGGCCAACGTGGACATACATACGACGCCTTCATCGCACGGAGCCGATCGACGATGGCCTGAATGAACTCGGCATCCGGAAAGACATTGTCGGCCGTGAGCCGGACCACGATAGCATCGTCATCGAGGTCGATGGTGGCGTCGATAAACCGCTCGTAGACGTTTTCCAGCGCGCCACGGACCACCGGAATGTTCGAGAGCCGGCAAGCCTCGACGATCGCATCGTCAGAGCGCTCCGTGGACGTCGCGACAACGAGGTCGGCGCCCTCGCGCATCGCACGCTTCGCGGCGAGGACAACCATCGGCATACCGCCGAGCGGCAACAAGGCCTTCCCGGGCAGACGGGCTGAGTTGTAGCGAGCTTGAAGCACGATTCTGGTCGCAGACAAGATGATCGATTTTCTTCAGCGGATGACGGGTCTGATCAGCGGCGCATGAGCTGATGCAGATGGTCGGCGACCACATCCTGCTGTTGCTCCGACAAGGTTGCGTAAAGCGGGATGGTCAGCGCACGCGCATAGTGCGCTTCCGCGTTGGGAAACTGGCCGGGCCGAAAGCCGCGTGCCCGGAACAGCGGCTGAGTGTGAACCGGAATGTAGTGGACCTGAACCCCGATACCCGAGGCCCGCATCCGGTCAAATGCTTCGCGCCGCGAGAGACCGCTCGCCTCCTCGTTCCAGCCGACCGTGTACAAGTGCCAGGCCGAGCGTGCATCGACGGCGCGCGCGGGCAGCGTCAATCCGCTATTGGCGAGGATCCGGTCGTAGCGGTCGGCGAGCTCCGCGCGGCGCAAGACGTATTGGTCGAGCCGCCCCATCTGGCTGATGCCAAGCGCCGCGCTGATGTCGGTCATCCGGTAGTTCCAGCCGAGCTCGAGCGCCTGATACGACCAAGCCCCGTCCGCCTCGTCCGGCATCAAGGCCGGATCGCGCGTCGTGCCATGTGAGCGCAGCCGGCTCATGCGGTCGGCGAGTTCGTCATCGTTCGTCAAAGCCGCGCCGCCCTCCCCCGTCGTCACGACCTTGACGGGATGGAAGCTGAACACGGTGATATCCGAGTAGCGGCAATCCCCGACTGGCCCACCGCGATAGGTGCCGCCGATCGCGTGCGCAGCATCCTCCACAATACGAAACCCGTAACGCTCACCAAGCGCGCGGATTGCCTGCATGTCGCAGCAAAGCCCGGCAAAATGCACGGGGATCACGATCTTCGGCAGACGCCCCGCCCGCTCGGCCGCCTCGAGCTTGGCGGACAGAGCTTCCACGCTCATGTTGCCCGTCGATAGATCGATATCGACGAAATCGACATCGGCGCCACAATAGAGCCCGGCATAGGCCGATGCGAGGAATGTATTCGGCGTGGTCCATAAGAGATCACCCGGGCCGAGGCCGAGTGCAAGGCAGGCGATATGCAGCGCCGAGGTGGCGCTGTTCATCGCGACCGCACGTTTCGCCGAGCAGTACTCAGCAAGAACGCTCTCGAACCTAGCTACGGCCGGCCCCTGCGTCAGGAAATCCGAATGCAGCACTGATACGACGGCGTCGATGTCGTCCTGATCGACATCCTGGCGGCCGTAGGGAATGAAGGAGGAGGTCAATGTTTACCCAGACTGTTTCGGTTAGCCGCAATCCAATCACGCAAGGCCTCAACGGACATCCATTCCGTGTTGGTGTCGGATGCGTAAACGAACCCGTCGGCCACCTTGCGGCCGCCCTTGATCCTCTGTTCATTCCCCCACTGATTGATCGCGGGCAGGATCTTGAAATAGTGATCGTACTCGTAGGTCTGTGCAGAGTCCTCTACGCCGATCATCTGTTCATGCAGCTTCTCGCCGGGTCGAATGCCTACGATCTTGTGCTCCGCGGCCGCGTCGACCGCGCGGGCGACATCGGTCACCTTCATCGAAGGGGCTTTTCTGACATAGATCTCGCCGCCTTCGGTATCCTCCAAAGCGTGACAGGCAAGCTCGACGCCCTGCTCCAGCGTGACCATGAAGCGGGTCATGGCAGCGTCAGTGATAGGCAAGCTGCCCTGGCCCGCCATAGACTGGAAGAACGGGATCACGGAACCGCGTGACCCCATAACGTTGCCGTAGCGCACCACTGCAAATCGCGTGTCGTGCCCACCGGCATAGGCATTTCCGGCAATGAACAATTTGTCCGACACCAACTTGGTCGCGCCGTAGAGATTGACCGGACTGCTTGCTTTATCCGTCGACAGCGCGATGACTCTCTTGACCCCCTTGTCGATCGCCGCATCAATCAGGTTCATGGCGCCGTTGACGTTGGTCTTGACGCACTCAAACGGGTTGTATTCTGCAGTAGGCACGATCTTCAGCGCGGCGGCGTGAATCACATAGTCGACGTTGTCGAGAGCGCGACGCAGCCTGTCGGCGTCGCGAATATCTCCGATAAAGAAACGCACCCGCGGATCGCCCTCATACAAACGGGACATTTCCCATTGCTTCATCTCGTCGCGAGAATAGACGATCACCCGACGCGGGTTGTATCTTTCCAATACGGTGGAGACGAAGGCATGGCCAAACGAGCCGGTGCCGCCAGTGATGAGGATGCTGCTATTCTTCATGTTGCCCGCAAACGAGAGTCGGCCCCAATGGCCTACCGCCCAAATGCCCTGTTGATGTGAACGATGGCCTGACCCAAGTCGCCGTCTTCCAGGATTTTTTTCACTTCCGGATAGGCAAACGCGGCGTCAATGACGTGGTTTGCGCTGAGCTCTCGCCGTTTGCCCGCCTTGCGTGCCAAGGCGGCCTGAAAAACCTCGGCCCTGATGAGAGCGAACCCCTTTAGCCCCGCTGCGATCGCCTGGTCGAACAACTCAGCGGCCCGGCGCTCATTCCCTTGCACCAACGAGAGCAGCGCCGTGATGAACGGCAGCGCCGCGGATTGATCGAACTGCTTCAACTGCTCGAGTTTCTGCAGCCGTTCGGCGTCGTCGCGGCTTGCGAAAAACTCGTTGTAGATCTTCAGTGTCTCCCGCTGCTCCCGGCTGAGCGTTCCCTGGACGAGCGCGGATGCAAGGTGCTCGACATCCTTGTCCAGCCCAACTTGCATCAGCCATCCAAGTCCATCTTGGCATTCGGTCGGATAGTCCGGCGAATCTGCGCGACGCCGTCCGATCACCACCTCATAGGGAATGGTATTGTAGAATCCTGACGGAACCGGCCGAAAGACATTCCAGTGATGAATGTGGAATTTCTCGTAGCGGTAGTCGCTTGGCTTCGCGACGCCCGCTTTTGCATGCGAGTTCAGAGAAACGAAAATCCCTTCCGGCGACAGCACGGTAGCGATCCAGTCAATATATTGATTGACCGATTCGAGATCCATTTCCTGCATGCTGAACGAATTGACGACGAGATCGAACTGCGCGCGAATGCGCCCGATTGCTCCTGGAAGGCAGGCATGGATCGCCCCCGATGCAACCTGCGCCAATTCATCGCCCACCACGTCAATGAACTGGATCGGTCGGTCCGGCAGGACCGTCCCCAGATGCAGGGTCGAAATGTAGAGATTCTCAGGCAGGTCGACCAGCGTATAGCTCTCGATATCGATCGCATCGTGCAGTTGGTAGACGCACATTCCCCAACCGGGGCCGATCTCCAGGATACGTAACGGTCCGGACTTCCCGTACAGCCGTACGAAATCGACGACGCGGGAGGTCGTCGCAGTATTGATCCAGAAGTTGGCGCTTCTCGCGATCCCGTCGTGCTCGAACGCGAGCGGAGAGCCAAATGATGATTCCGGCAGAGACCTGACGAATTTGCCATCGGCCATCTGCCGGTAGATGTGGTGGACGCGCGCGCAATAAGCCCGCTCACGCTCCAGCGAGCCTTGCGGATCGTCGCCTACGCCGACGATGTTTCCTTCGCGCCTGCAAACCAGCAAAGCATTCAGGTCGGGATAGATGCGACGCTGGCTGAAGATATCCGCCCAGAAGCCGGACGTTTTCCCCGCGGCCATCCCCTGGGACAACTCGGCATTGCGTTCGATCGCATCGCGCACGAGTTCTATCCGCCGCTGCAAATCTTCCAATTGCATGTCTTGAGTTTACTCTCGGCTTGAAACTGCGTCGGTCAAAGGCTTGCGACGCTTAGGGTAGATGTAGATCGTTGATGATCCGATCGGCGGTTCCAGGCATCAGCGTCGGGAAATTCTTCACGCGATCGCGGTCGATCTGGTACGGATGATAGTAGTAGTTCGTCAGCGCATAGCGCGAACCAACCTGAAGAGGCCGCCCTCGATGAATGCCTGAGGTGTTGACGAGCAACAGCGTTCCGGCCTTACCGACGAATTGCTCCGCCGCACGGCCGTAGCGCGACAGCAGTCGTGCCACCAAATCCGGCTCGTAACGCGTGTTGGGCGCAGCTGTAAAGTCGCCGACGGCAGTATCGAACGCTGCACGCCATTTCTTTTGGCTACCGGAGACGTATTCGAAAGGACCGTTTTCCGGCTCGACATCCGACAAATATAGAATTGCCTTGAACTGAAAGTCGTGCGCATCGCGGTGCCAACCGTCGCCCGAGCCGTTGTTCTCGGAGGTCGCATCGATACGAGCGCCGAGCGTCGCGAAGTTATATAGTGAGGTTCCACCAAGCCTTTCGCCGATCGCCGCGAGAAACGGATCGTCGTGAAACGCTGCCAATTGGGCGCTGACCGATTCGACGCCGAACATGCGCTTGTCGGCGCCGCCGGAGTTACGCTGTACGACATCGGGATATTCTTTCGACAGCCTGTCGATTTCAGCGCTCGCGACCATGCATTTCTCGGCCGACCAATAAGCGGGAATGGCGGCGACACCCGATGAGCGCAGGCGATTCAGTACTCGATCGCTGTCCGGATATAGTTGTCGCAAACGGGCATCCAGCACATTGCCATCGACTTGAACTCCCTTTGCGGCACGACTTTCCGCCAGGCGATTCCAGTACCGATAGGTATCAATTCCCGAACGAAGCTTCACACCCGGCCTCCCGCTGCTTTCGTGAGCAGCTGTCTCTCAACCGCGCGAAAAGAAGCGCGGTAATCCCATCTTGAAACCCGCGGCCCACGAGGGCCGTACCGGCGCTTTAGTCTCCGAACCGTGTTCGTCGGCGCGCAACAGATCGACCATCTGAAGCTCTGGATCCCGGCAATTTGCAAGATTGACGATTTCGCCGCTGCTCCGTTCAAGGAGTAGCTTGCAGAATTGCGCGAGCGATTGATCGACTTGGTTCGTTCCCCCGCCGATCCCGTGATGTCGTCCAAGCCGGATATCGAAACCTTGCGCGTGTATTGGCTCCGATGAGATGTTCTCTCCCCGCCGCGCCGCAAGTTCGCGCAATCCGACCTCGAGCCGCCGCGCCGAAGGAACGATCGAGAACTCGTCCTCCACGTCGCCCCACTCACCATCGGCGATGGTGTCGTCGAGTGCCGCGAGGATCGCATCCGCCATCTGCGCCGGCTCGTCATATTGGAACCAGAACGGCCGCCGGCGAAGGCGCTCGGGAAGGATACTGGCGACATTCTCCCGGCAAATCATCGGCAATCCCGTTGCCCACGCGTAGGCGCCTGCACGCGCCCGCCGCTCGTCCGGAGCCGAATGCACATAGACGCGCGAGGACCGATAGAAGAACGCCAGCGTCTCGATATCGAGCGGAAATGGGTTGTCCCATTCCATCGTCATCAGGTTGAAATAGCGCCGATCTTCAGCCGAGAACATCGCCTCGAACCGCTGCCTGATGTCGTGCAACACCGTGCCTTCCTTGTTGGCCGGCGGCACGGGGCACAGATGCAGCACGCGGATCCGGCGCCCGGTGTCGTAGATGCTGCGGATGGCCTGAAAGAACTCCGGCAGGCCCTTGAAGAAGACGGCCCGCGACGTGCACAACACGTCCCAGAATTTCTCCGAACCGTCCCTGGCAGCAAAAAAGGGCGGCGAGAAATTGCAGGCATCGAGCGCAATGCGGTCGAAGGGCTTGCCGTCCCGCTCGATCAGATCTCCGTCACCAGCCATGCTGAAGTCGAACAACGGATCATAGGCAAAATTGTAGTCGTGCCAATTGTGGTGCAGGCCGACGAAATAGCGTCCTTTCAGCGCCTCGACCGCGGCGTGGATGGCCGGATCTTTCCTGATCAAATGGTCACGCTCTTGCGTCGTGAAGGACACGCAGCCCTTGCCGTTTGCGTCAGGTGCTTTGATGAGACAGGCCATGATGGAGATTTATCCGGCGGCGCCGCTAGCCGAATTGCAGAAGGTGTACCTGGTCCTTGTCGCCTTCGACCTGGTGAATATCGACCGAGGAGCAACCGACCTCATGAAGCAGCAGATTGTAGTAGGCCTCCGACATCGTCCGGCGCAGATAGGGGCCGGTGGATGGGCCGCCGGTGTTGAGCTGAAGCAGTTCCGTCACATCGTAGCGTCCCGTCGGGGGCTCGAAGAAGCGGATCATCACCAATGGCGATGTCCGCCGCGCGGCCAGCAGCGACTTTTGCGGAGACTGCAGCATTTCAACGACGTGCGAAAACAGGGTTACATCGCAGGGCGCAATCGAAAGCTCGGGATCCTCGATATCCGCCTCGAGAAAATGCGCATTTGCATCCCCTGCAAATCGCTCACGGGCCGCGTCCAGCAGTGACGTCGAGAAGTCGTATCCGTAGTAGATGCAGGACAGTCCCGCCTGCCTGAAGAAATGGCAGAGGTGACCGTTGCCGCATCCGAAATCAGCGAGCCTGAATTCCCTGTTGCCAAACCGCTCCTTCAGCAGGCTCGCAACAAGCTGTTTCGATCGCTCGGACGGATGGCCATATCCGTCCAGATAGATCCTGGCGATCTCCGGGACGAAACTCGACCAGCTTCGTTTCAGCAGGCTGACGGGCATGACGGGAATCTGTCGCTCTCAGCTGTTCTGCAACTGCACGGACTGCTGATCGATCACGCCGTCCTGCCACGATCCCGGGAACACCACCTTGCCGGCGCGGCCACGCCGGAAGCTCTTGTTCGAGGTGTCCATGGAGTCAGCGGTCACCGAGAATTTCAGCACGGATTCGTAATCGTCATAGCAAAGCGTCGGAATGCCGATGGTCACCCTGACGGAGTACTCCCCTTCCTTCAGGAACATCCGCGGAATCTTGAGCACCTTCTCGAACGTGCCGACCTCGTGGCGGCCAAGAAACGCATGATCGTCGGTGTCGAAGGTCTGCACCACGTCTTCCTGTTGAATTCGGATCACGACAGCGAGCTGCAAACCGCCCTGCGGTTTACGCACGCGGTAGCGCAGCCGCATGAAGATGTCTTCGCCGATGTCGAAATGGTCGCAGCGGACGCCATCCGCGTTCTCGGTCGCCACCGTGAGGAAAGTCGCCGGAAAGTTCGAGCCCTCACCGAAATCGACGTAGGCCGTCCCCGAGGACACCTTGGGGACATACTCCTCCACCACCTGGCCAACTTCGCCGATCTTGATCACGCGCCCCTGCTTCAGCAACATCGCGCGCTTGCAGATTCCTGCCACAGTGCCAAGGCTGTGGCTGACGAACAGGATGGTAATTCCGCTGCGGCGCAGCTCCGTCATGCGGTCCATCGACTTTTCCTGGAACATCAGGTCACCGACCGACAGCACCTCGTCGAGAATCAGCACCTCCGGACGCAGGTTCACGGCGACGGCGAACCCGAGCCGGGCCTGCATGCCGCTTGAATAGTGCTTGAATTGCGTGTCGATGAACTTGCCGATCTCCGCGAATTCCACGATCTCATCGAACTTCGCGTCAATGGATGCGCGGTCGAGACCAAGCAGCGTGCCGTTGAAATAGACGTTTTCCCGGCCGGTCAGATCAGGATGGAAGCCGGTACCGACTTCGAGCAATGCGCCGACCCGACCTCGGATCGCCGCCGAGCCGTAGGTCGGGCGCACGATGCCGGTCAGGATCTTGAGCAGCGTACTCTTGCCGGAGCCGTTACGGCCGATGATGCCGAACACCTCGCCCTGCTCGACGTCGAAGCTAACGTCGCGGAGCGCCCAGATGTCCTCATGCATCACTGCGCTGTCGCGGCTGAACATGCCGCGCAGCCGTCCGCTCAGCGTGTTGGCTGAGGCACCGATATTGATGCGGTAACGCTTGGAGATGTCTTCGGCGACGACAGCAGTCATGGAATGTCAGACTTGTGGGGCTTGAGGAATTCAGATGCGATCGACCACGCTGGACTCGAGCTTCTGGTAAAGCAGGATCGAACCCGCCAGCAGCACCAGAATCGAGACCACGTTGATCGCAAGGTAGAACAAATCCGGCGCCGGACTTTCGGGAAGCAGCGACCAGCGAACCCCTCCGATCAAGGAGACCATCGGGTTGAGATGATAGAGCAGTTGGTATTTGTCCGGGATGAAGCGCGTCGCGTAATAGACCGGCGAGACGAACATCCCGAACTGGATCGCAAACGGCACGATCATGCCGACGTCGCGGTAGAGCGCGTTCAACGGTGCGAGCCCGATGCCGATCGAAAGCGACGTCAGGCTGATCAAGGTCAGGAAGACCGGCAGCCAGAGAATACGCGGCGAGAGAGGTATGCCGAATGCGAGCAAAGCGATAACCAGCATCACGATCATGATGACGATGTCGAACCATGCGGCCATCACCGAAGCCACAGGCAGCATGATTTTCGGCAGATAGATCTTGGCCAGGATGTTGGCATGTGCGAGCAGGCTTGCGGTGGCATCTTGCAGACCGCGCGCGAAGAACTGCCAGGTCATGATGCCCGCGAACAGGAAGATGCCCTGATGGGAGCCATCCGCGGTGTTGACCTTGATGATGTTGAACATGAAGAACACCATCACCGTCGAGGCGACCGGCTGGACCGCGACCCAAAGCACGCCGAGAAAGCTTTGCGAGTAGCGCAGTGAAATCGAGCGCCACACCAGCACCTTGAAGAGCGGCATGAAGCTCGGCAGCAGCGTGAAGTTATGCCAGAGGTCCGTCAGCTTGGGCGCGCCGATCTGGTGCACGCTCTCGTTGACGAACTCGCCCTTGAATTTCGCAACGGAGGTGCGAGCGCCGGGCGTGGCGTTTTCCTCGATGTAATAGTCGCCTTCCGCTTCGGTGTCGGTCATTTCCGTTTCCGCAAGTATCAATATTTCAGGCACGCTACCGCACTCCGGGTGAATCGGGTCACCCGGACGAATTCGATCAGCCTGAGAGCGGCGCCCTATGCCGCTTCTACCGCATCCGCGTCAAGCACCACCCGGACCTTGCGGCCGAGCATGTCAAGCAGTATCGCGATGCGCTCGCTGTCGGTCATGCCCTCGAACAGGCCGAGACAGGCCTCGAACACGCCGTCAAGAACGCGGATCTTGTCGCCGAGCCGAAAGGCGGGGCGCTTTTCAAGACGAACGAACCCGCGCTCGTCCTCACCGAGCCGAAGCCCGCTGATCACTGATTCCGGCACTTCCGCCGGCAATTCACCATTGCAAACGAGCCGCGCAACGCCCACCGTCGATTGGATAGAGCGCCAACGCTGCACCGCGATGTCGATGGCAACGAACATATAGCGCGGAAACAGAGGCGCCGCGACCATCTCGGTGCGGCGGGCATGCCGCCGGCGCTTCAGATAGCGCGGGATGTAGATCTCAAACCCTTGCCGACCCAGATGCACGGCCGCCTTGGCCTCGGCCTGGGGACGCGTCTGGACCACATACCAGCGCTGACCAACGGGCTGTTCCATCAGGTCGCCTCCTCTCGCGCGACGAGCTCGGTGAGCCCGAGCATCGGAGGCACAAACACCCGATCAGCCCCAACGCGTCCACGAGCCTCGCGCCAGACGTCGCCTGCATTTGGGAACGCCGTGATCACCACGGCGTCGAAAGGCATCGTCAGCTCGTCGAAGGATGCCAGCACGGGAACGCCGACAAATTTGGACTTGGTGCAGGTTCCATCGACCATGGCAACCACAGTGACGGAACTTTCGAGCGCGCAGATCGTCGCGATCTCCGCCAGATCGGAGAAGCCGGCCAGCAAGATCCGGGAGAACCCATGCCCGGCGGCAAGGTTGAAGAGTTCCGCATATTGCGCGCGCGCCTGACGGAACAATGAAAACGAATGGGAGAAATAGTCGACCGACAGCCGCGCCTTCTCGGCAAAGCCCTGCGGGGTCAGGTAGTAGGCGTAGCGGCGGGCGGGCGCCTCGGAAACCTTCATGAGGCCCTTCTTCACGCAACGCTTCAGGTAGGTGTTGACCAGCCCGAGAGCCACGCCGAGTTCGGAGGCCATATGGCGTTGGGTCTGCCCACCGTCGCGCTCGACCTGCTCAAGCAGCCCGAGCATGACGCGCGCTTCCTGACCTACCTGCTGCGTGCCGCCGCCACCCATGGCCTCGATCGATCCGTCCGGTTGTTCAACCCGTGAACACCTAGCCTGTTCAGGGCATGAACGTCAAACGGAAACCCCTTCATTTAAATTATGACAATGATTCCAGAGTCTTAGAAAAGGAATAGATGTGGGGATGATGCGCGGGCTCCTGGAAAGGTCCTGTGGAAAGACAGGCTTCCCGATGCTAGTGCTGAACCATGACCTCCAGCAGCATGCCGATACATCCACCACCACCGGGGCCGTCAAAAACGAAAACCGTATGGGCGACCCCGACGGATCGAGCGGCTCCAGAGCCCGCTGGCGGGCCAGCGGCAACGGCTCAGGCTCTCCCCTTCCGTTCGCGAGTCAAAGCCGTTGTTCGCGAGCTGACGCCGCCGCTGTTGTACAAGACGGCGCATCAGTGGCGACAGCGGCGCTCGGCATCCCCAGCAGTTCAGGCGCAAATCGCACCGGCTAATGCGACGGCACCAATCAGAGCCGCCACAACGCGTTCGAAAATTCCGGAGCGTCCGAACCTGGCCTACCGGCATGCGCTGGCCCTCGAGGGTCGCATACCCGAACTGAAAGCGTTCGCGTTTCGTATCACCCCAGACAATGCAGAAGCGATTCTCGATTTCTACAATTCCTATTTGCCGCTCATACGCGAAGAGACGCGCGGGGCCCATCAGCGGACCCTGCTGGCAAGGTTGCGGAAGACAGCGCCGGACGTCGCGGAGGACGCATCGCGACTGATCGCTGCACTCGACCTGGTCGACGGACTTCCCGATCGCGCCCAGCGCTTGAAAGCGGATCCGGCGCTAGGCGACCAACTGTCCCGGCAGACTGCCGCCTTCGAGCAAGCCTATGGCGCGAAGGTCATCACCGAGAAATGGGGTACGCCGTCGCGCGGCGCTTCGCTGCTGCATTATCTCCGGCACCATCCTGACAACCTCGTCACCGGCAAGGATATCCTGCACGTTGCTCCGGAGAACGAGTTGCGCGGCTGGCTACGAGACTGCGCGCGGCGATACGTCGTGCTCGATGGCGTTCCGGACGAAGGTACGGAAGTCGGAGCCGACATCACGTCGATACCGCTGCCCGATGCGAGCTTCGACTTCATTCTCTGTCATCGCGTCCTCGAACATGTCCTGGACGATACCGGCGCCATGCGCGAGCTTCATCGCATCCTGCGTCCCGGCGGCGTGCTCAACGCATCCGTCCCCATGGCCGTTCATCGCGAGCACACCGCGGAGTGGATCGTGCCGGACGAAAGCCATGACGGGCACGTCAGACAGTATGGTCAGGACTTCAAGCAGCGGCTTGAAGGCGTCGGATTCGAGGTGCGTGTGATCGACTGGCTGTGCAAGCAGCCGCGCGAAGAACTGCTGGCGATCAACGCGCTTCCGATGCGGCTGTATGAAGCGAGGAAAACCCGCTAAGCCAGCAAAGCTGCAGCCTCGCAGAGTTGCATGATCTGGGCGCCCCGCTTAAAAGCTCCGCGGCAACATTGGATCATTGAACCCAACATGAGCGACGTCGTCACAGCTGCAGCACCAGAACAGGACGCGAAGCGGCGTCGGCGCCTGATTTCCCTGGTCATGCCGGTCTACAACGAGGAGGCCAATGTCGATCGCGCTTATGCTGCGCTGACAGCGATCTTCGAGACCCTGCCTCAATACGATATCGAGTTTGTCTTTACCGACAACCACAGTGAGGACCGCACCTTCGAGCGGCTCTCCGCGCTCGCCAAGACTGACAAGAGGGTGAAGGTGATCCGCTTCACCCGCAACTACGGCTTCCAGCGCTCACTTCTCACTGCCTATCGGAATGCAACGGGTGACGCCGCCATCCAGGTCGATTGCGACTTGCAGGATCCTCCGGAACTGATCCCGCAATTCATCGCGCTCTGGGAAAAGGGCCACGATGTCGTCGTTGGCCTGCGCCGGCGCCGCGAGGAGCATGCCTTGCTCACCCTTGGCCGCCGCGGGTTCTACGCCCTGCTCGACCGGATTTCGGAGGACCCGCTGACGCGTGATGCCGGCGACTTCCGCCTCGTCGACCGTTCCGTGATCGACCAACTCAAAGAGTTGAACGACTACAACCCTTACGTTCGTGGCGTCGTATCCTCGTTTGCGGCACGTGAGACCGGTATTCCCTACGACCGCGCACCGCGGCTACATGGGCGCAGCAAGTTTCCAGTCCGCAAGCTGGTGGGCTTCGCGCTTGACGGCATTATCGGACATTCGGTGTTGCCGTTGCGGCTCGCCTCCTATGCCGGTCTCTCGATCTCGGTCTTGGTTTTCCTGCTTGCTCTCTTCTATCTGTTCGAAGCCCTGTGGTTTCGTCATTCCTGGCCGAGCGGCTTTGCGACACTCGTGATCCTCGTGCTGTTCGGCATAAGCCTGAACGCGATTTTTCTCGGCATCATCGGCGAGTATATGAGCCGTATCTATCAGCAAGTACGATTCAGGCCGCTCGTCACCGTCGAAGCTACTGCAAATATCGGCGCGTCCCCGGACGACGCTGTGCATCGGGATCGCTCCGCATGAATCCGGATTTCTGGCGCGGACGCCGCGTCCTCCTCACCGGACAGACCGGCTTCAAGGGTGCATGGGCCAGCGTCATGCTGGCCGGTTTCGGTGCCGAAGTGACGAGCTTTGCGCTTGCACCTGAGACCGACCCGAACCTGTGGCAGATCGTCGGGAAAGGCGTCGACGCGAACAGCCGGTATGCCGACCTTCGCGACAGCGCGACAGTCGAAGAGATTTGCAAGACCGCACGGCCCGAGATCGTGCTGCACATGGCAGCGCAGGCCCAGGTCCGTGAAAGCTATCGCGATCCCGTCGCAACCTTCACAAGCAATATCGTCGGCACCGTGAACCTGCTCCAGGCGTTGCGCACGAGTCCTGGATTGAAGGCTGCGCTGGTGGTGACCAGCGACAAGGTCTACGCCAATTCGGAAGCCGGCACTGCCTTCGCCGAGGCCGCGCCGCTTGGCGGTTCCGATCCGTACAGCGCCTCCAAGGGCGCGACTGAAATCGTCGTCAGGAGCTATGCTGAGAGCTTCTTCACTCCTCTCGGCGTACCGCTGGCCACCGCGCGCGGCGGCAACGTGATTGGCGGCGGCGACTTCTCCAGCGACCGATTGGTTCCGGATCTCTATCGGGCGGCCTTAAAGGGCGTCTCCGTCGAATTGAGATATCCTGCGGCGACACGACCCTGGCAGCACGTGCTGGACTGTCTTGCCGGCTATTTCACCTATGCCGAATATCTCGCCGATCGTGGCGTTGCCAATCCACCGGCGCTCAATTTCGGCCCCCTCACCCATGAATCGCTGAACGTCGCAGAAGTTGCTTCGGCGATCAGCGAACGGCTCGGCAACAAGCAGGCCTGGCGGCAGGCCGAGGGCAGTTTCCCGCCGGAAAAACAGGTGCTGCGCATCAACAGCGAGTTGGCGACGCGCACGCTCGACTGGCGGCCGCGGCTCGATGCATCAGAGACCATCGACTGGACCGCGCAATGGTATGCCGATTTCGCGGCCGGCAATAACCCGCTCGACCTGATGCGGGCGCAGATTGCCCGCTATTTGTCCTGATCGCCAGAGCGTAGCCCGCTTCTGGACAGGAACACGGCAAGGCCCGCACGATCGGCGATCGCGGACCAGGTCTGTGAGATCGCCTCGGGGCTGCGTCCTTCGTCCGCGCTCAGCTCCGTCAGCGCGTACATGAGCGGCTCATCGAGAGGTCTGCCCAGGCGTTGTTCCAGCCATCCTGCCTGATGTTCGACATAGGCTCGCCGGATGGTCGTCGCCAGCGAGGCGGTCGCGATCGCGAGCTTCGGCGAAAGCCGCGCATCGGGCGCGCTCCCCTCCACAGCGGCGAGGAAGGCGATCAGCATCGTGGCCAGTGGACGAGGCGCTCGATCCCATAGCGGGTCTCCGTTCTGGCGCTGGTCCGCGATCTCGATCGTCCCGGGCTCTGTCGCAAACTCGAGCATGGCTGCACCGGCATCAGCATGGAACTCGATGCGGCGCCGCCGACCGGTATCGTTGCGCGCCAGCAGCACCGAGACGGGCCGACCATTTGCCCGCAACGTGATGTTCAGGAGGGCCCCCCCGCGCTGAACCTCGATAGCCTCGAGAACGCTGCCGTCGAATTTCAGTTGACCGATCATTGGAAGGATGTGCGGCAGCACATCATCGAAAACGGTCACCGCCGCATCGTAGCTTTTAACTTCCTGGCGTACGATATCGCCGGCGCCATCGGTCCAGGTGAAACGTAGACCTTGTCCCTCGCCGAGCGCGGTTGCGGCCGCGGCGTAGGCCTGAAAATAGCGCGAGAAGAGCATCACATGGCTCGCGGCCAGAAAGGTTCCTGCCGCTCTAGCCATGTCGCTCAGTCGCTCGATCGCTCCTGCCGACAGTGATACTGGCTTTTCGACCAGTACTGGAATACCTTTATTTAGGCTCCCCGCTGCGGCCCTGAAATGATCGGCCACGCGATTGGCTACGATCACGGCATCCGGGCGGTCGCCGTCGGTCCGAGACGCCGGCCAGCCCTTTTCGACGCACAACCGGGCACCGAACGCCCTCTCGGCGGCCCATGTCTCAAGCGCGGCGGAATTACTGGGCGAATGCAGGGTGACATGGTCCGTGCGATCCGGCAGCGCACACAGAACCGAGGCGATTGTTCGCGCCCAACGTCCGCCGCCGACAACCGATATCCTCATCCGCCTCGCCTTATCGCTGCCCCACATCGGCCTGCCGGCTTTCCGGGGTTGCCGAGCGCGCCAAGCTTTGACAAAAGGGCGCTCGACCCGCGGATTTTGCTCACGGCCAGCCTGGCCGCACGGATATCAGATGGCCTCAGCGACGACGAACGAAATCGATCATTGCGAGGTGTGCGGCAGCCGCACACTCGCTTCTGTGCTTGACCTCGGCGCCCATCCGATGTGCGACGACTTGGTCGCGATCGGGAGTTCGCGCGTCTGCGTCGAATATCCCATCGAAATCCTCTATTGCGAAAGCTGCCGTACCGCGCATCAACGCTTTCAGGTGCCCAAGCGCGAGTTGTTCCCAGAGACCTATCATTACCGCTCACGCTTCACCGCGGACGTGCTGTCCGGCATGAAGAGCCTGGTCGACGCCTGCGAACAACGGTTCGGTTCGCTCGCAGGCAAGAAGGTCGTCGACATCGGCTGCAACGATGGCAGCCTCCTCGACTTCTTCAAGCAGAAGGGCGCTATCACCATCGGCGTCGAGCCGACCTCGGCGGCGCAGGATTGTGCGGCCAAGGGGCACGCGACGGTCCACGATTTCTTCACCGAGGCGACCGCCGGGCAGATCGTCGCCGCTCACGGCAAGCCGGACTTCATCACCTTCACCAACGTGTTCGCGCATATCGAGGACCTCGGCGGTGTGGTCGCCGCACTCAAGCGGCTGCTCGCCGACAACACGGTGCTGGTGATCGAGAATCACTATCTCGGCTCGGTGCTGCTCACCAACCAGTTCGACACTTTCTATCACGAGCATCCGCGCACCTACAGCTACAAATCCTTCGTCCATATTGCGCACTCGCTCGGACTGAACCTGATCGACGTGCAGTTTCCCGCGCGCTATGGCGGCAACATCCGGATTTTCGCGGGCAAAGCAGCATCCGTCGTCGCGCCGGCCGTGGCAGCCGAGTTGGAAGTCAAGGAGGCCGGCTTCGGTGAAGCACTTGCTGCGATGAGCAAGGGTGTGGTGCGTTGGCGCGACAAGAAGAGCCAGGAACTGAAGTCGCTGGTCCAGAAAAACGGGCCGCTCCGGGCAAAGGCGTTTCCGGGCCGCGCCGCGATTCTCATCAAGCTGCTCGGAGTTGACTGCGATTCGATTTCGGTCGTGCACGAAAAGCCGGGCTCCATGAAGATCGGCCACTATCTGCCGGGAACGCGCATCCCGATCGGTTCAGATGACGATCTGTTCAAGGCGCCTAGAAGTGCCAACCCGCTGCTCAATCTGGCGTGGCACATCCCAACCGAGATCCGCGGCTACCTGAAGGATCACGGCTTTGACGGGGCGGTGATCGACATTCTCAGTCAGGACGATTTTCGGTCTGACGCGTAGCAGAGAGCAGATGCAGCAGTTCGGGAGCTACGCGTGAACAGCGGGACGACACAGATGAAAGCGGTCATTCTCGCTGGCGGCTTCGGCACGCGCCTGTCGGAGCAAACCGATCTCATCCCGAAGCCGCTGGTCGAGATCGGCGGAAGGCCGATCCTCTGGCACGTGATGAAGCTCTATTCGGCGGCCGGCGTGAACGACTTCGTGATCTGCGCGGGCTACAAGGCCTCGATGATCAAGCGCTATTTCGCGAGTTACTTTCTCGAAATCAACGATATCGAGATTCACACCGCAACACGCGAAGTGCGCTATCTCACGCCGAAATCGCTCGACGATTGGACCGTGAAGATCATCGATACCGGCCTCAACACGATGACTGGCGGCCGCATCAAGCGTGTGCGCCCCTATCTCGACGGGACGTTCTGCCTCACCTATGGCGACGGCGTTGCCAATATCGACATCGCCGATGTGATCGCCTTCCACCGCAGCCACGGGAAGCTTGCGACCGTCACCGCGGTGCCTTCACCGGGTCGTTTCGGTATTCTCAACATGGAATCCAACGATGCCGTGTCGCGCTTCCACGAGAAGCCGGACGCCGAGATGGGCTGGATCAATGGCGGGTTCTTCGTTCTGGAACCCGAGGTGATCGATTATATCGATGCCGACGAGACCACCTGGGAGCGCCAGCCCCTGGAACGGCTGGCGGCCGATGGTCAGCTGATGGCCTATCGGCATCCCGGCTTCTGGAAGGCAATGGACACGCTTCGCGACCGGCGCGACCTCGAAGAAATGTGGGCCGCCGGTTCCGCCCCCTGGCAGCGAGGGTGATCGCAATGACAAAGGGCAACGGCTCCGCGGAATTCGACGCCTACACCGCCAATTACAACCAGGAGATCAACAAGGCGTTGAGCTTCTCGGGAATGGACATCGACTTCTTCGCGCGGGTGAAGAACGATTATCTGATCGATATCCTGGACGCCCGGCTCGGCGACGCCCGCAAGGTCGGATTGCTCGATGTCGGCTGCGGGATTGCGAACGCGCACAAGCAACTCGAGGGCCGCGTCGGCAAGCTATCCGGTGTCGATGTCTCCTCCGAAAGCATCGCGGTGGCGCGGCAAAACAATCCCGCCATCGGCTACGAGGTATTCGACGGCACCAACCTGCCGTTCGCCGAGGGTTCGTTCGACGCGGCGTTCGCGGTGAATGTGTTCCATCATGTGCCGATCGCGCAGCGGCCGGCGCTCGTCGATAACATCCGCCGCGTGCTGCGACCGGGCGGCTTGTTCGCGATCTTCGAGCACAACGGGCTCAATCCTGTGACCAGTCGCATCGTCAGCACCTGCGCCTTCGACAAGGATGCTATTCTGTTGAAACGGCAGGACTCCGAAACGCTTCTGCGCGATGCCGGTTTTGGCGACATCAGCACCCGGTATATCTTCTCGATTCCGCCAGCCGGTCGCCTGCTGCGCAAGATTGATCGGCTGTTTTCGCGGCTACCGTTCGGCGCGCAGTACTACACGCTCGGCACGGTGGCATAGGCCGCTGCGCGGCTCCTACATGCTTTGACTGCCGTGACAGCCTGGCTCCGCCGGCCCGTCGAGCCCAATGCTCAGGCAGCCTGATTTGGCGCGCTCGGCAATGGAGCCGAACGGAACGAACTGATCCCGCCCGCCATCCCGCTCCCATCGCTCAATGATCTCTGCGAGCGCCACAAATTGTGGGCTGGTATTGCCGTCTGAATAGAACTTGACCGCGATCGGGTTCGCAACTTTGTAATAGTTGTGGAGGTAGACGGCCACCGAAACGATCTTTTCGTAGGTCCAGGCGCCGTTTGCCCGAAGGACGATCGGCTCTTGGGGATCCTGTGCGGCAAGCCCCGCCACCTCGGCCAGCACCTTCTGAAACTTGGCAGTGCGATCAATATTGGTCTTGACGTCATTCACGAGCGGAAACGGCACCGCTCTCACCGACATAAAAATGGAAACCACAGCTATCACCATCGCGATGTCCCAGATCGCGCGGTTTGTGCGTGGGTATCGCCGCGTCGAAGCGACCAGAAACATGATGCTGATGATGACCAGCGCCGGAGCGGCAAACACGCCAGGAAAGTCGTACCGAATGCCCGTCGGCCATTGCCCGCTATAGCCGATGTATTGCGATAGATAGAGGGACCAGAGCCAGACGACGCCGGCAACATAGACGGCTGCAGGTTTGAGCCAGATCTCGCCCAAGCCACTCCCCGCCGGCCGCCGCCAGTGCACGATGGCCGCAGTGGCGGCAAGCAGCACAATCGCAGGCAGAACGAACATGGCTAGCGAAGAGGCGAACGGCGCGATGATCTGGCCCAGCCGCTCCGAGAGACCGACCGGCCGGCCCAGAAAATCCGCGCCTCCGCGCGAGAGCGCAGATCCGATGACGGCGGCAGTGGCCGCACCATAGGCCAGCACCAGCATCAGGTGAATTTTTGCAGCGACAGATTGCCTATGGAGATAGATAAAGATCGCAAAAGCGCAGACCGAATATCCCGCGAACGGAAACAGCGTTTCCTTGCTGCCGACCATCATGAAGGTGCCGAGGGTCACAGCGAGCATGCCGAACCTGCGAGCGCGCTCGCTGGCCGCGGCAAACATCGCGTCGATACCGGCGACCCACACCCCTAGGCCAGCTGCACCGTATATTTCTCCGGGACCCAGTCGCGCCCACACGTCGCCCCAGAACGACATCCGCATGATGATGAGGACGAAGCACAGGCCGATGATGATGCCGAGATGGCGCGCAATCGGAATCCAGATTCCGGCGATGAAGATCGCAAGCAGAGCGACCCGGCTCGCGTACCAAAGATGGACGTTGTCACCCCAAAGCACCGCCTCGCCCAGCAGCGCCGGATAGTAAAACGGACGAAATCGCGGATAAAGGCCGATCTGCCCGAGTTCGGTCTGCGTGAACAACACATGCAAATATTGACCGAGCGGCAAATGATGATTGCCCGCGCCAATCATTTTCAGTGTGTCATGATCATCGATGGCGCCCCAACTCGCATGGAAGACCTGCGCCCCGATGAGCCAGACCGAGAGCGCGATCGACATCAACGCGACGGCAGCGGTTCGGTATCGAAGAAAAACATTCATGAATGCTGAGGGATGTAGCGACGCATCACGCCGCACGGTCGGATAGCGCCGCGGGGATCCAGCGCCGAATATCAGGTGCGCGAGATGAAATCAATGTTCGATGGCTTCATTCGGGCCGCTTTGGCGCTTGCCCGGTCGCTTTGCTAGGGGTGAGATATTGCAACCCCTGCTCGGAATCAGTGACCTGATAGGCGGCGAGCAGGCCCGAATACGGCGGGGGCATGCTGCCGTCGGCACGCGGTCTGATGAAGAGATGAGGCACCGGCGACGTCAGGATGGCCGTGAGGAAGCGATCTTCGTCCTCCCTGAGAAGCATCTCGACCACGCCGGGACCGGGTTCGGCGGACGCGAGCCCCGTCTCGGCAAAGAGGACAGCTTGGCCAGGATCCACAATCGCGGCGCTATCGGCGCTGCCTACCTTTGACTTGATAAAGAGGATGGTCTGATCCAATGCGGCGCTTCGCCCGGCACGCACGGATTTCACCTCGGCATAAGTTGTTGCGACGAGCCCCGGCAGGCCCGCAAGGCAGCGCAGCGACATCAGCACGCCGAACAATACAACCGGGACCGCGCTCCAGGCTGTTGCCTTGGGAAGCCTTCCGCTGGCGACCGCGCGCAAGACGCGGTCCGCCAGAATGAACGCGATCAGGATCGCGGGCCAGATCACAAAGCTCAGAACCACGTCGTGAGATCGTCCCTGGTAATAGGTGAAGAGTCCGAATCCCATGATCGCGAGATAGAGCATCGCATCCCAGTGGAGCGACCTCTGTCCCGCTCCGCGCACCCACACGGCGCCCACGATGGCAAACAGATAGAAGCCGAGGACCGTCATCCATGGATGCGGATAACGCGGCATCGGTAGCATGCCAAAGCCCGTCGAATAGAAGATCATCTGATACTTGAACCAGTCGAACGGATGGAGCGCTCCACTCGACTTGAAATACAGAACGACGAAAAACCCACCGACCACTGCGATCGGCAACAGCGCGCCGAGCGCCAGCACGCCGGCATTGCGCTTGCGCGCGACGGCACCATCGAACAGGAACCGGATCAAAAGGGGGACGATGAGAGCACCGAACACGGCGATTCCGGATTCGACATTCCAGATGATCGCGAGGCCGTCGACGAGCGCCATCGAGGCAACCCATCGCGGCGGCAATCCCCGTCGCAGCGCCTCTACAAACAGCAACAGCGAAACCGCCGGAAAGAAAAATCGGATCGGCCAAAGCTGGTAATATTCATGACCGAACGACGAGTCGGAGATCGCGACCCAAGTCGATCCCACAAACAGCGAAATCGACAGGACCGCGAGAATACGTACCCACGTCGGTCGCAACAGCGCGAAACAGACCTTCAACAGCGCCAGACAGCCGATCACCTGCAGCGCAGTCATCACCAGCGTGAACTTCAACACTGAAAAGCCGACGACGGCGAAAAGCGGCCGCAGCAACTCGGCGTAGAGCCCGTACTGGGACGGAAGGTCCGCGAGCAGCGTCTTTCCCACCATCACCTGCGACATGGTGTAGAACACGGCCTCGAAATGCGGATCGCCATAGATCATGCTCGCGGACCGAATCCGCCCCGCAATCACCGTGAGCACGACGATCAAAATCAGCGCGACGCTGATTGCGCGAGACGACGCGGCGCCGAACACCGGTCCGGCCTTCATGCGGCCCGTCATGCCGAGGACCAGGACTACTGCGACGGCAGCCGCTGTCGCGGCCGTAAGAGCCCGCAACGAATCGATATTGCTGCCGAATTTTCCGGAAATATTGCCGCCAAGAACGTATGTCAGAAGGTCTGAGCCGACAAAGGTTGCCGCAGTCAAGACGGCTTGAATCAAGGCGACCGAAACGACGACAACCCCGGCAGATGCCTTCGCAACGATGATACGACGCGCGGCAAAGACTGCGAGAAGTGCAGCGGGAAACGTCGCCAGAATTGCCGAGAGATAAACCGCCCGCTCGATCGGCTCCGGCCGGACCTCCGTGCGTTGGCTCTCGACAAACAGTGCCTGCAGGGCAGCGACATCTGGCGTGCGGGCATTCGTCGCAGTGATAGCGCCGACCACGATGCCGACGATGCAGATCGACAGCGCTGAAAGGACAAACGCGATCAAAATCTGCGCCGCGGCGTCTCGTTGAGACAAAGCAACTCTACCGTTCAAACCGGAATCCAGTGCTTTTTCAGCCCCGCGCACTGCATCGTCACCAGCGTTCGCATCCCCTAGCGAAGAAGGTCGCGGGATACCCAAAAGGGCCTCAGGCCGCCCGACGCATGGATTAGTCCACGCCGCTATCTTTGACAAACGGATTCGTGATAGATCGCACCGACTTGCACGCAAATGTTCCGCTTGGGCGAGGACCAAATCTCCGGCACCAGATGACCGCAACACCATTTCGTCTTGCTGCGTTCTACTCGATCTACGCGGGTGCCACAGCACTTGCCCTGTATCTCATTCGCGGGCCGCTTGGTGGACCGCTTGGTCAAGTTTTCCTGCTCTACTGGCTGCAGGCAACCGCGCTGATGGGGGCGGCCGCGGCCGGCCTTGGATCCGGAGCCGGACGCTATCTTATTTTCTTCGTTGCGGCGCTCCTGCTTTCCCTGATCGCCGGACTGCTTCCATCGCTATCAATCCCCGCGGCGCTTGCAGCGGCTGCGATGACTGTCTGCGTGTTTGGCTGCACGTTGCGGCGGAGCGACATCATCGTGTCGAATGTCATCCTGCTCGCCGCGCCGCTGCTTGCGAGCGTCTACTTCTTCCAACTCAACTCGATGCAGTATGACAGCGTCTTCCTGCCGGAGATGGTGCTGTCCGGCATGGCTTTTCCCGATACGCTGTTTCACACCGCGTTGGCTTCCATCCTCGTCGGCTATGGCAAGGTCGCGAGCGCGCTCGATGGGTTCGAGCCGATGCGCTACCACGTTTTCTCGCATCTGTGGCTTGGGCTTGCCGCCAAGTCGGCCGGCGTCAATGTCGTCAACGGCTACTATCTCGGCATGCAGATCCTGGCCGTGCCGTTGCTGCTGTTCGGCCTCTCCCTGGCCATGCTCGCATTTCTGCCTAAGTCACAACAGGAGCCCGGCGCGACGTTACTGATCTCCGTGCCGCTCGTTCTGCTCTGCATGGTCGAACGCTTTGACTGGATGTCTTACCTAGAATCGGAAAGCTATGCAGTTGGCTTGCTGTTGCTCCTGATCGGCTTGCCTTTCCTGAAGAAGATGGTTGACAGCGATGCGCACCTGCCAACGCAGGTGATCGTCAGCCTGGGCTATGGCCTGTTGCTGATCACGGCCAAGATATCGATCGGCGCCGTCTGGTTGCTTGCAGTTCTCTATGTGTTGGTCCGCAGCAAGACGCTGTCGGCATTTGCCTATGTCGCGGCCGCCGCCCTCCTCCTTCTTGATGTCTATGTCGTCCTCAACTTCACGCTGCCGAACGACAATGTGTCATCGACGGCGTTTGAGCCGTTCCATTTCGTTCGGAGCTACACCACGGTCGCACTCGCCAACCTGCTGCCGATCGCGCTGGCGGCCATTGGCCATCTTCACGAATGGAGACATGGTCATCGTCGGCGCTGGAATGAAGTCGCGCTACTTATGATGGCCTCGAGCGTTCTGCCTGCGCTCTTGCTGCGTATCGAGGGAGGCAGCGCCTATTACTTCCTTAACGTCGGAACCTGGCTTTCAATCGCGAGTCTTTCCGCTCGCATCGCGACATGGGCCCCGCAGGCATATCCCGCCGCGGTCCCCATGCTCGCCGTTGCGGGGATTGCGATCGGCACCTGGTTGCACCCCGAGAAATCCACTGCCTATCAGCGGCTGAAACAGCAGCGTGACGCGCTATATTCTCATCTCAACCCGAACGGGTCTGCTGAAGTTTCGGGTCGTGGACTATTCAACCGCGATGCGCTCAAGGCGTTTGCGTCGGTCGCATCGCAGTCAGTCGGCGCCAAGATCGACCGTCAGCTGAGTGAGATGCATGCGAGCGCGGGATCGCACACGGCCGTCGCAGTGATGCCGGAGTTCCAAGCGTATTGGAATCTCACTGCGCGATGTAACGCCGCCCCCTTCCTTATCCCCTCCTTCTTCAGTCTGCCCTTGTTCCATGGGCTTCCGCCCGCGACTGAGGCTTGCGACCTCGGCAATTATTATGGATATAGCCTCTATGGGGCTGGTAGTCGCGCGTCAGACGCGCAAGATCGGGAACTCTGCCGGAGCGCCCGTACCAGGGGGTTCGCGACGCTGATCATTCTTCGATCGGCGGACAGCGGACGGCGCCTGGAGTGTACTGAACAATGATATCAACCTAGTGGTTTGCTTAGATAACACCTTGTCCGAGACGCACCTGATGCATTCCATTTTTCTCGTGAATCCGGTCTCGGGACGGGGTCATCTCGATTCCTATGCCCGACTGTATTCACGAGCGTTTCTGGAATTGGGGCATAGGGTGGTTCTTGTCGCCGCCGCGGATGGCGACACGAGCGCCTACCTCACGCGCAACGACGCCAAGCTGATGCAATCATTCTCGTTCGTCTCGTTTGATCAGGCGCAATTGGCTGTCCTCCGCAAGCCCCCATCAAAGGAAGATTTGGCCGCGCGGGAATCGGGTGTCGCCTCCAACCGCAGCCAGCTGAATGTGTTGCGTCGAGCCCAGCTCGTCTGGCACGAGGAGGGGCCTTCCGGCGTTTTGGGCCGATGTCTGACCGTGCCGCGTCGCGCGCTTCAGCCCTACTCTATCCGGCCTCACCTCGGTCGGCTTAAACGAGCAGTCGCCCGCCAACTGTTGAAGACACCATTGGCGCGTTGGTTGAATCCGGACATGGGTCGCCTCATGTTCGAACCTCTCGTCAGGCATGTGAGCCAAACGCAACTCATTCCGGGAGTACCCGCGCCTGATCTGGTCTTCTTCCTTTACCTGGATCTGATGGCGCAGCATGAGCAGAACGTCGCCGTGCTCGACCGTCCCGGTGCACCTCCATGGATCGGAATCCTGTTTCATCCGCAGCTTGCAAAGGACAAGAAGGCCGCGATCGAGGGCTATCTCAAATCCAGGACGGCGAGAGGCGGTGTATTTCTTGTGCCTGCCGCCGTGCCGCTCTACGCGCAGACGACACCGCAACTGCATTTCGCGCTGGCGCCTGACGTTGCTGATCTGGAATTGCCGGACGAACCATCCGCGCTTGCCCGCACGATGCGCGAGCGCGCCGGCAACCGCACGATCGTCCTGCAGATCGGCTCGATCACAGGGCACAAGGGTATCCCCACTCTGCTAGACGTCATCGCCGCGGCGGATCCCACTCGCTTCTTCTTTGCGCTGGTCGGCGAAGTATTCTGGGAGAATTTCGGCAACGACAGCGCGCGGATCCGTTCGTTCTACGCACGTCCCCCCGAAAATGTTCTCCTGTCGCAGGGCTACATTAAGAACGAACGCGACTACAATTGCGTCATCGCGACGACCGATATCGTCTATGCGGTCTATCGGGGTTTTGACAGCTCCTCCAACTCGCTCACCAAGGCTGCCGGACTTCGACGCCCGATCCTGGTATCCCGAAATACGCTGATGGGAGATCGCGTGCGGCGCGTAAACATCGGCGCGGTTGCGACTGAAGGTGACGCGTCGGACATCCTGGAACAGCTCTGCCGCTTGGCCGATCAGCCGAAGGACAGCTTTGGATTTGCGGCCTATGAGGATGAGCACTCGCTGAAAGCACTCAAGCAGGTGCTCGCTGATGCCCTCCCCTCATGGCTGGATCGCGCGCCGTCGTGAGTTGAGCAAAGGCCGAGTTCAGATCAGATCATACGCGTGGTGCATGGCGTCGGTCGGGACGTGAATTGCCAAGGACGCGTCCGTCGTTGGCATCGGTCCTTGGCTTTCGGCTGCCGGAGCGGACAACAATGCCGCGAACTGAACATGATCTGTGGAAAATTCCGCAACGGCTGATTGGCCGGCGCTCGCCGGAGACAGCGCAAAATTGTCCTGCGTCTGCGCGGCCACGAGGCTCAAGGTGCCGCCCGCGCTGCCGTTCACCGCGGCCTGCGCAACCGACGAGCTGCTCGCTGCCGTCACGGTGATCTGCACAGTGTTGTAGCTGTTGTTGGCCTCGTTGCTTTCGGTGAGGTGGTTGTTGTAGTCGGCAAGGCCACCGATGTAGTAGGTGCCGGGTGCCAGATTGCCCGGCAACGACAGGGTGACCGTCTGGTGATCGTAATAGCCGGGCTGACTGACCGTGGCCAGTGTCGCTGTCGTCGCCAGCGTCGTCAGCAGGGTGTCAGACGTCGTGATCGTCGCGTCGGTCGACAGATAGATGCCGGCCGTCGTTGGCGTCGTATCCACGCCGGCGCCGAGATTCATGTTGTAGGCGTCGATCGTCACGCTGTCGCCCGGGGCAACAGTCGTCTTGTTCACCGCGACATATTCTGACAGGTCGGGCTGCGCCGGTGCCGTCACGGTGATCTGCACGGTGTTGTAGCTGTTGTTGCTCTCGTTGCTTTCGGTGAGATGATTGTTGTAGTCGGCAAGACCGCCGATGTAGTACGTGCCCGGCGCCAGATTGCCCGGCAACGACAGCGTGACCGTCTGGTGATCGAAGTAGCCGGACTGGCCGACTGCGGCCAGTGTCGCTGTGGTCGCCAGCGTCGTCAGCAGCGTGTCCGACGTCGTGATCGTCGCGTCGGTCGACAGATAGATGCCGGCTGTCGTCGGCGTCGTGTCCACGCCGGTGCCGAGATTCATATTGTAGGCGTCGATCGTCACGCTGTCGCCGGGGGCAACATTTGTCTTGTTCACTGCCACGTATTCGGACAGATCGGGCTGCGCCGGTGCCGTCACCGTGATCTGCACGACATTGTAGCTGTTGTTCGTCTCGTTGCTTTCGGTGAGGTGATTGTTGTAGTCGGCAAGGCCGCCGATGTAATAGGTGCCCGGCGCCAGATTGCCCGGCAACGACAGCGTGACCGTCTGGTGATCGTAATAGCCGGGTTGACTGACAGTCGCCAGCGTCGCCGTCGTCGTCAGCGTCGTGAGCAGCGTGTCCGACGTCGTGATCGTCGCGTCGGTGGAGAGATAAATCCCCGCTGTCGTCGACGTCGTATCCACGCCGTTGCCGAGATTCATGTTGTAGGCGTCGATCGTCACGCTGTCGCCCGGGGCAACAGTCGTCTTGTTCACCGCGACATATTCTGACAAGTCGGGCTGCGGCGGTACCATCAAGATGGGGCTTGCTACAGTGCCATCCGCAAACTGGAAATACTCGACGTTCGTGACGGTGTCGGTGCCATCAGGCGAACCGGAACGCTGATCTGCAATGGTGAAGGTTTGCGTCGTCGCGTTGTACGTAACCGCATAGTACGCCCTGTTGCCCGAATACACCGCCGTATCCGTGCCGGAACCGCCGTCGATGGTATCGTTGCCGCCACCGCCGGTAATGGTGTCATTACCCGCACCGCCCTTCAGCACGTTGGCGACAGCGTTGCCGATGATGGTGTCGTTACCGGAGCCGCCGGTTGCGTTGTCGATCAGCGAACGCGTGTCGCCATTGTAGAGATAGGCGTTGTAGACATTGCCGGCCGCATAATGGCCATTACCGAGATAGGCCAGCTGCGTGGACGAGAACAACGACGACGCACCGGGATTGAGATTGATGCTCAGGTTGGTCGTGTAGTTCGAAAGATCATAGGTATTGACACCGCCGCCGTCCCAGATCGTCTCGTAGATGCGGTTGGCCGAGCCGCCGACACCGCCACCCGGCGCGAGCTGTCCGACGCCGTTGATGAACTCCTGCCCCGAGGTCGGATTCCAGGTGTAGACGGTGTTGCCGCTCTGGGTGTTGTAGTTCGCGCCATAGAGCGTCTGCAGCGCGAGGATATCGTTGGCCATGTAGGTCTGCGGATATCCGTAGGCCTCGTTGGTGTAGCCGGTGAGCGGACCACCGACATAGCTGCGATAGCTCATGACGGTGTATTCGCTGTCGTCATGCGCTGTCGGCACCGCAACGTTGGCGACGCCGCCAGTCTCCTGGCTGTGCTTGAGGCCGAAGGCGTGGCCGAGCTCGTGCAGCGCGGTCGTGAAATAGTAATTGCCGAGCTGTGCCTGGGTGTAGTCGTAGGCCGTGCCGAACCAGACGTCGCCACCGGCCGCGTAGTTGCCGGGATAGTAGGCGTAGGACGTCGGATTGGCCGCCGGCGACTGCGCGATCATGATGTCGGCAGAACCCGAACCGTTATAGCTGATGCTGGCGTTGGTGTAGCTCTGGATCAGCGCGATGGCGTAATTGACCGCCGCCTGCATCTGGGTCGGCGCGACAGAAAAGCCCGCAGTGGTCGGTTCGCCGTTGCCACCGGAGTAGCTGCCATAGGTTCCGGCCGACGTGGGGAAACTGTAGCTGATCGAGCCGGACCATTTGGTGCCCGCCAGCATGCCATCGATGTCTGCGTTGTTGGTCGCACTAACGTTGACAGCGGTCGCCAAGTGAATCTCCGAAGCAGCAAGCCCCGCGCGATTCGGGGTGCGGACAAGAGATTCTAGCTTGAGAGGTGCACATTTGGTTTAACTTGGGCGATCTCTTTCGAGAGGCCATAACAAGCATCAAATCCCGTAATCATACGGACGGTGATACCGGTTCCGGCCTCCGGTCGAGATTTGCAAGGGAAACCATGAAGCTACACTTGCTCCCGGTCGGCCTGGTCGCGCTGATGGCGCTGTCCTGGCCGGATCATATGCCTCCCAAAGGACTGCTTGCCATGGTCGGAAAAGCCAATGCGGACGACGGCGATAAGGCGCGGCGCGCGCCCTCGGTCCCGGTGGCCCGCGATCCATCGGTGGCGGTCCAGGAG
>JAEWHT010000012.1 GCA_023387695.1 Pseudomonadota bacterium
AAGTGTCCGTCCTGCGAAGCCAAGCGCAAGAAGCAGCGTGCCGAGGCGCGCGTCGAACGCGCCAAGGTGAAGGCACGTGCGGAGCGCAAGGCCGAGAAGGCGGGTGCCAAGGGCACAAAGGCCGTCAAAAAGAAGAGGCTCAACGGCCACGCCGTCGCCAAGAAGAGCCGCGCGCGGGCATAACTACTAGACGAGATGTCATGCCCCGGCTTGACCGGGGCATCCAGTACGCCGCAGCTTCTCCGTATACGTCTGCTGTCTCTGGAATACTGGGTCGCCCGGTCAAGCCGGGCGACGACAGCAGTGTCACGCCGCCGCCATGCTCTCACTCTTCCGCAAGCCCACATATTGCAGCTCTGCGAACACGCCGGTCGCAATCGCCTGCGCGACGACCATGAGCTCGCCGGCAAGGTTCGGCGAGACCGCGCCGGAGAACAGCAGCGCGATGCTGCCCACCGTCCAGGCGGCATTACCGACCACGACCAGCAGCACCAGCGGCTTCGGCACGACTGTGCGCGAGGCAAGCCAGCTAACCAGCGCGGTGTAAGCGATCAGGAACAGGCCGGTTTCGCGCAGCAGCGCCTCAGGCAGATTGAACAGTGTCGCGAACGCGCCGGCGCCGAAGGTGAAGCCGAGTGCGGCAACACCGCTGAAGACGGCGTCCGCGAGCAGGGCGCGGCGCAGGAAGGTGGATGCGTCGATCATCGTCATTCTCCATGGTTGGTTGGGCGCGGGTAAACTCAATGCACTCCGCGCCACCAGACGCGGAGCTGGTCGGCAAGACGGAACAGGCCGAGGCTTTTACCGACGCTGTGCTCGAAGGCCGTCACATGCGCGACGACATAGTCGCCGGTCGAATGCACCAGTGGCTCGGGCATGTTGAGGCTGCGCGCCAACATCCGGGTTGCCAGCGTCGTTACCCAAGGCAACAGATGGTCAGCGATGGTCCGGTAGAGCAGCAGCGCGATCATGGTCATCTCCTGTCGTGACCGAAGATGCGCCGCTCCGGGGCCCAATTCGATTACCTCGGGGGTAATGGATGGGGCGAAATGTGCGTGGTAGGTTTTCGACCATGAACGCACATGCATCCACGGCACGCGCCGAACCCAGTCAGCCGGTCCATATCGGCGATCATTTGCGCGAGTGGCGGCAGCGCCGCCGCATGAGCCAGCTCGATCTCGCGGGCGAGGCGGAGATTTCGGCGCGACATTTAAGCTTCGTCGAGACCGGCCGCGCGGCGCCGTCGCGCGAGATGGTGCTGCGGCTCGCCGAGCGTCTCGATGTGCCCCTGCGCGAACGCAACGTGCTGCTTGTCGCCGCCGGCTTTGCGCCGGCCTTTCCGCAGCGCCCGCTGGAGGATCCCGCCTTGAAGTCAGCCCGACAGGCGATCGACCTTGTCCTCAAGGCCCACGAGCCCAATCCGGCGCTGGCCTATGACCGGCACTGGAACCTGGTCTCCGCGAACCGCATGGTGGCGCCGCTGCTGGCCGGCGTCCCTGAGCGGCTGCTCGGTCAGCCACTCAATATTCTGCGGCTCGCCTTTCATCCGGAGGGACTGGCGCCGCGCACGGTCAATCTTGCCGAATGGTGCGCACATCTGCTCGAGCGCTTGCACCGGCAATGCGAGGCGACGGCTGATCCGGAGCTGGTCAAGCTCTACCATGACCTCAAGAGCTATCCGATCCCGGCACGCTCAGGGCCGTTATCGACTGACAATGTCGCGATCCCCTTCAAGCTGCGCCAGGACGGGGAGATACTAAGTTTCTTCTCCACCACCATGGTGTTCGGCACGCCGGTGGACATCACGCTGTCCGAACTGGCGCTGGAGACGTTCTTTCCAGCCGACGAACGTACAGCGGAACGGCTCAGGCAGATGGCCGCAGCTATGACCTAACGCTCTTGCCTGGGGGCAGGTTCGGCTTATCTTGTGCCAAACCCGCTTCGCCCGAAGGAGGCGCCCCATGAGCACCCTCAAACCGCTTCAGATCGATGTCGTCTCCGACGTGGTGTGCCCCTGGTGCTATATCGGCAAGCACCGGATCGAGAGCGCGCTCGCGCTCGTGCCCGATGTGCCGGTGAAACTGAACTTCCGCCCCTTCTTCCTCAATCCCTGGGTGCCGCGCGAGGGCATCAGCCGCGAGGATTATCTCACCACGAAGTTCGGCTCGGTCGAAGCCTATAAAGGCATTGCGGGTCGCGTGGTCGCGGCTGCCAGCGAAGAGGGCCTCGTCTACAAGCCCGAGCTGGTCGCGCGCCAGCCCAACACGACCGATTGCCACCGGCTGATCCTGTGGGCCGAGGCAATCGGCAAGGCGCCCGAGATGAAGCAGCGCCTGATGGAGCTCTACTTCCGCGATGGCGGTGATCTCACCGACGTGAACGTGCTGGTGCAGGCCGCCGCCGATATCGGCCTCGATGCCGATGACGTGCGCAAGCGCCTCGCCACCGACGAGGACGTCGCGCGCGTGTCAGCCGATGCGCAAGAAGCCGCCGAGAAGGGCATCTCGGGCGTGCCGACCTACGTCTTCGCCCAGAAATATGCCGTCTCCGGTGCGCAGGATCCGAACCTGCTCGCACGCGCCATCCGCCAGGTCTCGGCGGAGATCAACGCGCAAGCGGCGGAGTAGAACCGGCTTACTTGCGGAGCAGGTGGATCGCGCGGCGTGCAACTTCGCGCGCGTAACCACGCCCGACCAGCGCCGCATGAATCAGCGCCACGATAGGATCGTGTCGCCGCAGCGGGATCAGCACATCGCCGATCGCAAAACGACCGCGCCAGATCGGATTGATCATGGGATGGTCGGCGCTCGCGGTGGAATCCGCGCTTGCAATGGTGGTGTCGGTGCAGAGATGGCGCGTCAGATCGAGCGTGAGCTGCACGCCGGGCGAATATTTTGCGAATCGCTCGTCGATGCCGAGCTTGAAGAAGAAAGCGCGATCCTGGTGGCGCAGCACGATGCCTGCCGCAACCGGCGTCGCGCCGGTGCGCAAGGTGACAATCTCGCACTGGGCGGTTTCCGCAAGCGCAGGCACAGCGCGGCGGATAAAGGTCGCATCGCCCGCGTCCTGGCTTAGCGCGGTGCCGCGCTGGCCCTTCCAGCCGCTGGCCTCGAGCTGCAGGAACGTTTCGAGTGCGGGCTTGATCTCATCGACCTTGCGCGCGACCTCGAAGGTAATCGCACCGTGTTCCGCCATGCGATGGCGCTGCCGGCGCAGCTCCTTCAGCTTCTTGGCGCCGAGGGCATCGTGCAGCAGCTTGTCGCCATTCTGCGTCGCATCGAGGCTGGCGCGGACATAGGAGCCGAGCACACGCGGTTTCAGGCCGGATCGCCCGAGGGCTTCCTTCAGCGAGCCCATTGCGGCGCCGTCAAGTGCGATGTCGCGCATGATCAGCGCATGCGCACCGGCCTCGCGTGCCCGCTGCAGCAGGCGCGTCGCGGCCTCGGTCGACGAGTCACGGTCGATCAGAGGGCTGCACAGCGTGCCATAGGGATGCGCGCTCACCAACGCGGGCAGGGGGATATTGAGGGCCTGCCAGAGCGAGACGACCGGCATCAACCCGATCAGCCGCGTCGAGGACCCCGCGCAGGCGGTCAAGGCCGAGGCACCCATGCGGTCGCGTGCGGTCGCGCTGACGGCGAGTTCCCAGGCAGGCAAATAATAACCGTTCGGCTCGACCGCGCGTTGCGCCAATGCGCGCCACTGGCCGGGCTCGATGGCCGTGAGTGGGACGCGCGCGGGCGTTGCATCCTTTGCCGATGCCGGATTAATCGCAGCCTGGTGCGCGATGTCGACCACGTCCCGTCGTCCCCGTTCACGCCGGGCCTGAGCCAGCGTTACGAGGCATACTTAGCGCAAAGATTGGAAAATACCGTTGGGACGCCGCTTCAATTCGAGCGGTATTGTTAACGTCTCATTGAGCATCCGGCGGCAAGCCGCCGGATGTGGGTGTCACTGATCACCCGGGATGAAATGATCACGGGCGCTCGCGCGTCCGCCGCCGGCGGTGTCTGTGATGGCGATGCCGATGTCACGTGAGGTCTGCGGCAGGTGGGCCGGGTCGACCTGCACCGACACGCGAACCTCGCGGGTCTGATCCTGCCCGACCTCGACAACCGGTTTGCTGTCGGAGCCAGCCTCGATGCCGGCGACGCGAACGGTCGCGCCCGGCAGGCTGGAGACCTCGAGCGCGAACGATCGCGCTGCGCCCTTGTTGAGAATGCGCACCGTGTAGTCGTTGCGCACGCCGCCGTCGGAGAGCTGAACGAACAGCGGATTGCGCTCGTGCAGTACGTTGACATCCATGGTTGCGCGCGTGGCAAGCGCATAGAGCATGATGCTTCCGACGACGGCGATGGCTGCGACATAGATCAGCGTGCGCGGTCGGATCACGCGGTAGACCGGCGCCTTGCCGTCGCGGCGGCGCTGCATGTTGATGTCGGTGTCGTAGCCGATCAGGCCGGCCGGTCGGCCGATCTCGCTCATGACGTTATTGCAGGCGTCGATGCAAAGGCCGCACTGGATGCAGCCGAGCTGGATGCCATGACGAATGTCGACGCCGGTTGGGCAGACATTGATGCACTGATGGCAGTCGACGCAATCACCAGCGAGATCACCATGGGCACGGGCGGCTTCCGCCTTCTTCACCGACATGCGCGGCTCGCCGCGGTCGCGACGATAGGTGACGTTGAGGGCCCACTCGTCGGTCAGAGCCGCCTGGATCCGAGGCCATGGACACATGTAGATGCAGGTCTGCTCGCGGGCATGGCCGGCGAAGAGATAGGTCGTGGCGGTCAGGATGCCGATCCACAAATAGGCGATGAATGGGGCCTGAAGCGTGGCGAGTTCCCTCACCAGCGTCGGTGCATCGGCGAAATAGAGGACCCAGGCGCCGCCGGTCCACCATGCGATCATGATCCAGATGAAGTGCTTCAGCGCGATCTTGCGGATGTGATCGAATGTCCAGTAGCGCTTGTCGCCCTGCATGCGCTCGCGCCGGTCGCCCTCGACCCAGCGCTCGACCGCGTAGAATAAATCGGTCCACACCGTCTGCGGGCATAGATAGCCGCACCAGAGCCGGCCGGCGACTGCGTTCATGAGGAACAGCGTCATCGCCGCGATGATCAGCAGACCGGTGAAGTAATAGACCTCCTGCGGCCATAGTTCGATGAAGAAGAAATAGAAGCGGCGATGCGGCAGGTCGATCAATATCGCCTGGTTGGGCAGCCCGGGCCCGCGATTCCAGCGCACGAACGGCAACAGATAGTAGGCCCCGAGCGTGATGCAGAGGATCGCCCATTTGATGCGGCGGAACGGGCCGTGCACCGACTGCGGGTAGACCTTCTTGCGCTTCTCGTAGAGAGGCCCCTCGATGAAGGTGTCGTCGGTCATGGCAAATTCCCCCGCATCACAGGCTGCAACGTTGCGTATTACGAGAAAGCGCAGCCGCCGCGCAGTCCGAGCTTCTTGAAGACGATCGCGGCCGGGCAGAAGCCCGTGAACGAGGCCTGGATCATGTTGAGGCCGGCGAAGGCCGTCAGCAGGTACCAGTACGCATTCACATAGGTTCCGAGTGCGAGTCCGAGCAGGACGACACATCCCGCGAAGGCAAGAACGGCTTTATCGACATTCATGGCATGCTCCTTTTTTACGAACGGGTCAGATTGGATTCGGTCCACGCGACAATGCCGCGTGCATCCATGGCTCCGGAATGGCGGGCGATCTCGCGGCCGCCGCGCATCAGCAGCAGCGTCGGAATGCCGCTGATGTTGAGCCGCGACGACAGCGCCGGCGCGCTGTCCGAATTCAGCTTCAACAGCCGGACGCCAGGTTCGAGCGCTTGTGCCGCGCGCTCGAACATCGGGGCCATGGCACGGCACGGTCCGCACCACGGCGCCCAGACGTCGACCAGCACTGGAATATCGCTGCTGGCGACGTGGCGGCCAAAGGCGTCTTCGTTCACTTCGATCGGGTGTCCGGTGAAGATCGATTGATGACAAGCGCCGCAGCGCGCGGCTTCTGGCGCGCGCTCGGCGGGCAGGCGGTTGATGCGCCCGCAATGTCCGCAGACGATCTGGCGTGTCGCGCTCATGTGCCCGTTCGAACCTCCTTGATCTTGGCGATGTTCAGTTTGTCGAGCAGGAAGCGCTCGTAGAACGGCTCGCTCTCGCCGCGCCGCATCTTGCGGAGGAAGTACTTTTCGAAGGCGACCTTGGCGTAGTGCACCCACTCGCCCTTGGACGACCAATTGACGTTGCGCGGCGGAATTTGCGGCTGCGCGAGGAAGGCGACGCCGGAATCGCCGAAATCAGCGAGGCAGATCGCATTCCAGGTCGGCTGCGCGGTCGGCGTCTTGCCGCGGAGCAGAGCGCCGATGTTCATCGCTGTCGCCGTCACCATGGATTCGATCATGAAACCGGTCTTGGGGACGCCGACCGGCACAGGTGTCGCGCCGACGGGCGCAATCGCGACGCAGACGCCGACCGCGAAAACATTGGTGAAGGTCGGGTTCTGCTGATGCTTGTCGACGATGACGAAGCCGCGCGGGTTGGTCAGCTTCTCGATGCCGCGGACCGCCTCGACGCCGCGAAAGGCCGGCAGCATCATCGAATAGGCAAAAGGCAGATCGTGCGCTTTATGCGCCGTGCCGTTGTCTGCGAGTTCCTCCACCGACATTATGCCGGGACTGACTTTGTCGATACGGGCGTTCGTGATCCACTTGATGTGCTTCTCGCGCATCTCGCTTTCGAGGAGACCCTTGGTGTCGCCGACGCCGTCGAGACCGAGATGGCCGATATAGGGTTCCGAGGTGACGAACGTCATCGGCACCCGGTCGCGCAGCTTTCGCCGGCGTAGCTCGGTTTCGAGGATGAACAGGAATTCGTACGCGGGCCCGAAACAGGAAGCACCCTGGACCGCGCCAATGACGACGGGGCCGGGGTTTGCAGCGAGGATCTCGAACGCTTCCTTTGCACGCGCCGCATGATCGACGTGGCAGATGGATTGCGTGTAGCCCTGAGGTCCGAGCCCCGGGATTTCGTCGAAGGCGAGTTCTGGGCCGGTTGCGACGACCAGATAGTCGTAGTCGATGGACGTTCCATCGCCGAGCTCGATCCGGTTCTCGGTTGGGTGGACGCGCTTGGCGCCTTGCGTCAGCAGGCGGACGCCTTTGCGCGACATGATCTCGGCGAGATCGATTTCGATCTCGTCGCGCTTACGCCAGCCGACCGCCACCCATGGATTCGAGGGCACGAAATGATAGGCCGCGCCTTGTCCGACCAAGGTCAGGCGATCACCGCTTCTCAGCTGCGGCAGCAATTCATAGGCCATCAGTGTTCCGCTCAGGCCGGCTCCGACTACGACAACTTCCGCCATGGGTTCCTCCGTTGGGTCAGGGTGCTCCGCCGGTTGAACTCCGGCCGTCGTGCAGCGCTTGACTATATATTCGTAACATCGTATATACGCAAGTATGAAAATAGATAGCGAAATCATGGAGCGCGCCGCCGACCAGGCGAGCGAATTGCTGAAGGCGCTCTCCAACCGTCACCGTCTTCTGATCATCTGCCAGCTGATCGACGGCGAGCGATCGGTCGGCGAGCTGGCAGAGTTTTTGAGCCTGCGGGACTCCACGGTCTCCCAGCATCTTGCGCTCCTTCGCAAGGATGGCCTGGTGTCCTCGAGGCGGGATGCGCAGACGATTTTCTATTCGATCGCCAGCGAGCCGGCGCGCGAAGTCCTGAAGACGCTCTACCAGGTGTTCTGCGCACCGAAGTCCGCAAGGACGAAGTGAAATCTAGGAAACGGCGGCCGGGCGCGCTTTGCGCGAGATCAACGCGACTGCCTTCGATGTCGATGAAATGAGAGGAGCGCCGTGATCCGGCGCGAGCAAGCCGATGACGACAGGGATCCGTCCCATGCAATATCTGGCGCGATGTCTTGAGCTTCGATGTCTTGGGCTTCTGCTTGCGTTGGTGGCGATCGACGCGCCGGCCGGATGCGCGATGGCTGCGGGAACGCTTAACGTGGTGCAGCAGCCGGTCACCGACGAGAAGGCGGTTTTCGCCACCGTCGAGAGCATCAGTGTGGTCCCGGCACGCGGCCGCATCGGCGGAACCGTCGTCCAGCTCTCGGTCCGCGAGGGTGACCGCGTCACCGCCGGCCAGCCGATTGCCACGATAGGTGACGAAAAGCTCGTCCTGCAGATGAAATCGCTCGATGCGCAGATCGAGGCGCTTCAGGCGCAGGCGAACCAGGCGCAACTAGACTTCACCCGGACGGAAGGGCTGGTCGAGCGTGGTATCCTGCCGCGCATCAAGCTCGACGAGCAGCGCACGGCGCTCAACGTCGCCGACAACGGTCTGCGCGCCAAGACCGCGGAGCGTGCCGTCATCAACGAACAGCTCAACCAGGGCCAGGTGCTCGCGCCGGCGGACGGGCGGGTGCTGAAGCGGCTGATCACCGTGGGGTCGGTCGTGCTCGCCGGCGATCCGATCGTGACCGTGGCCCAACAGAACTTCAAGCTGCGGCTGCGTGTGCCGGAGCGACACGCGCGCTTCCTGAAGGCCGGCGACAAGGTGCGCGTCGATGGCGCCGAGCTCGCTGGCGAGGCCTCGAAATGGGGCGTCATCGACCTCGTCTATCCACAGATCGAGGAAGGGCGCGTCATCGCGGACGCGACCGTCGAGGGGCTCGGCGAATATTTCGTCGGCGACCGCTTGAGGGTCTGGATTTCCGGCGGCACACGGCCGGCTTTCGTCGTTCCCTCGAGCTATGTGACGACCCGGTTCGGGATCGATTACGTTCGTCTTCGGAAGGCTGACGACACGATCGACGTGCCGGTGCAGCGCGGCCGCGACATGCCGACGCCGGCGCTCCCCGACGGGCTGGAAATTCTGTCCGGCATTCAGGCCGGCGACCAGTTGGTGCAGCCGTGAATCTCGGACTCTCAGGACGGTTGACCAGGTCGACGATCGCGTCGCCGCTGACGCCCTTGTTCCTGCTCGCGTCGCTCGTCGTGGGAATGATCGCCGTCGTGGTGATCCCGCGCGAGGAGGAGCCGCAGATCAGTGTTCCCATGGTTGATATTCGCATCAACGCCGACGGCTTGCGTGGAGCGGATGCGGTGGAGCTGGTGACAAAGCCGCTGGAATCGATCGTCAAGGGTATCGACGGCGTCGAGCACGTCTACAGCCAGACCGAGGACGACCGCGTGATGGTGACCGCGCGCTTCCTGGTCGGCACCAAATTCGAAGACGCCATCCTTCGGGTGCATGAGAAAATCCGCGCCAATCTCGATCGGATTCCCGTCGGCATTTCGGAACCGCTGATCGTCGGCCGGGGCATCAACGACGTCGCTGTGACGGTGCTGACGTTGTCTCCCAAGCCGGAAGCGGCCAGTCGCTGGACCGAAAAGGATCTTTATGAACTCGCCGACAAGCTGCGCGCGGAGCTGATGAAGGTCGACGATATCGGCTTGACCTATATCTCCGGCGGCGCGGCGCAACAGATCCGGGTCGAGCCCGATCCCGAGAAGCTGTCGCTGTTTGGGATCACGCTGCAGCAGCTCGTGGCCAAGGTAAAGGATGCCAACCGCTCTTTCCTGGCCGGACAGGTCAGAGATGCCGGCACGGTGCGGAGTGTCGCGGCCGGCCAGACGCTCTCCGGCGTGCCCGACATCGGATTGCTGCTCATCACCACTCGTGACGGCCGGCCCGTTTACGTCAAGGACGTTGCCTCTGTTGTCGTCGGTCCGAGCACCATTGAGCATCGTGTGTGGACGGATACGCGCAGCGCCGGCGGGCAGTGGGCGCGGACGCCTGCGGTTAGCCTGGCGCTGGCCAAGCGCGCTGGTGCCAATGCGGTCGTCGTGTCCGAGAATATTGCCAAGCGCCTCGACGGACTGAAGTCGCGCCTGATCCCCGAAGATATTCTGGTGACGGTGACGCGCGACTATGGCGAGACGGCGAACGAGAAGGCCAATGAGCTGCTGTTCCATCTGGGGCTCGCGACGGTCTCGATCGTCATCCTGATCGCCGTCGCGATCGGTTGGCGTGAGGCTCTGGTGACCCTCGTCGTGATCCCGACGACAATCTTGCTGACGATGTTTGCCGCCAATCTGATGGGTTACACCATCAACCGCGTCAGCCTGTTCGCGCTGATTTTCTCGATCGGCATCCTCGTCGACGACGCGATCGTCGTTGTCGAGAACATCGCGCGGCATTGGGGCATACACGATGGCCGGCCGCGCCTGCAGGCGACCATCGAGGCGGTGGCGGAAGTCGGCAACCCAACCATCGTCGCCACGTTGACGGTGGTCGCAGCGCTGCTGCCAATGCTGTTCGTATCGGGGCTGATGGGTCCCTATATGGCACCGATTCCGGCCAATGCGTCGGCAGCGATGTTGTTCTCGTTCTTTGTGGCGATGGTGGTGGCTCCTTGGCTGATGCTCAAGCTCGCGCCTAAGAGCGACGTCGCGCTGGCCCATGCCGCACACGATGAGGGCCGGCTTGGACGGCTCTATCGGAGCTTCGCCACGCCGATCGTGCGCAGCAAGCGGTCGGCCTGGATCTTCCTGCTTGGCGTCGGCATTGCAACATTGTTGTCGATGACGCTGTTCGCGACCAAGTCCGTGACGGTCAAGTTGCTACCGTTCGACAACAAGTCCGAGATCGCGGTGGTCGTCGACCTGCCGGAAGGAGCGAGCCTGGAGGCGACGGAGCGCACGCTGTTCGGCGCGGCCGAGATCGCGCGACAATTGCCGGAAGTCACCTCGCTGCAGTCCTACGCCGGCACGCCCGCTCCCTTCAATTTCAACGGTCTGGTACGGCACTATTATTTGCGGGAAAGACCTGAGCTCGGCGAAGTGCAGGTCAACCTGACCGCGCGCGGGGAGCGCAAGCGTCCCAGTCATGAGATCGCGCTCGATCTGCGTGAGAAACTGAAGGCGCTCGATCCGCCCAAGGGCACCAGCATCAAGGTGGTCGAAGTGCCACCCGGGCCGCCCGTACTTTCGACGCTGCTTGCGGAGGTCTACGGTCCCGATGCCGCCACGCGCCGCGCGGTCACTGCCGAGCTCAAGAAAGTATTCGCGGAGGTGCCCTTCATCGTCGATATCGACGATTCCATCGGTGAAAAACGCCCGCGGCTGCGGCTTTCAATCGACCAGGACCGGCTTGAATTCTTCGGCGTCGAGCAGCGCGACGTCTACGACACCATCCAGGCGCTGTTCGGCGGCATCTCGATCGGCTACTCGCATCGCGGCGAGGATCGCAACCCGATCGAGATCGCGGTGCATCTCGGAAAGCGTGATCTGGTCTGGGACGAGGCGCTCGCCTCGACGCCCGTACCGGCCAACACATTGCCCGGCAGCAAGACGGTGGTCGAGCTCGGACAGATCGTGAAGGCCACCGTGGAAGAAGGTTCGCCGACGATCTTCCGCCGCGACGGCCGGTTCGCCGATATGGTGATGGCCGAGCTTGCCGGGCGTTTTGAGGCGCCGCTCTACGGTATGCTCGCGGTGGCCGATCGTGTGGATGCCCATGATTGGGGCAAGCTGCCGAAACCGACGATTAGCCTGCACGGTCAGCCGTCGGACGAGTCGCATCCCACGCTGTTGTGGGACGGCGAATGGGAAATCACCTGGGTGACGTTCCGCGACATGGGGGCTGCGTTCGGCGCGGCGATCCTCGGCATCTATGTGCTGGTCGTTGCCCAGTTCAGGAGCTTTCGTCTGCCGCTGGTGATCCTGACGCCGATCCCGTTGACGCTGATCGGCATCCTGATCGGGCATTGGCTGTTGGGCGCGCCGTTTACCGCGACCTCGATGATCGGATTCATCGCACTGGCGGGGATCATCGTGCGCAATTCGATCCTGCTGGTCGACTTCATCAGGCACAGCGGCGGAGACGGAAAGTCGCTCCGCGAGGTGGTGCTGGAGGCCGGCGCAGTGCGCTTCAAGCCGATCCTGCTCACTGCTCTTGCGGCCATGATCGGCGCCGCGACGATTCTCCTTGATCCGATCTTTCAGGGATTGGCGATCTCGCTCCTGTTCGGTCTTGCCTCATCAACGTTGCTCACCGTGTTGGTGATTCCCGCCATCTATATCGCCTTGCGCGCGCCGCGCGAGGCGAGCCCGACCACAGCCAAACCCAGCTAGCGAGGATCCCATGGACAAGAATTACGTCGAGATCACCAAAAATATCTCAGCCAATCTGAGGAAGCTGCGCAACGATATCCCGGATACGATGAAGGGATTTTCTGCGCTGGCGCAGGCCGCCACGCGTGACGGCGCACTCGACAAGAAAACCAAGGAGCTGATTGCGCTCGCACTCGGCGTTGCCGCGCATTGCGACGGTTGCATCGGTTTTCACACCGAAGCACTTGTCAAGCTGGCTGCGACGCGAGAAGAGGTCGAGGAAGCGCTTGGCATGGCCGTCTACATGGGCGGCGGCCCGTCGCTGATGTACGCCGCAGACGCGATCGCTGCTTACGAGCAGTTCCAGCAACAGACGGTCGCCGCCTGACGCATGCGAATGGGACCGGACGAACTGTCTCGTCCGGTCCTGCCTGTCATGTTGTGTTGCTTACCAGCGATCGCCGCCGACACCGACGCCCACGCTGACTCCGGGCGCACGAATGCCGACGCCGGCGCGCGGGCCATCATCCCAATCGCGATAAGAGCGGTGCTCGTAATAGCGCTCGCGCGGCATGGCGGCATAGGAATCGCGCACGATCACGCGCGCGCCGCCGTGGGTGCGGTAGCAATTGCCGGCGTCATCGCAGACTAGGCGAACTTCCTGAACGAGATCGGGGCTGGTGTATTCGCTGGTCGTGTAGAGATCCGCAGCCTTCGCGCCACTCGCCGCGGCGAGAGTCCCGACACCGGCCAGCAAAGCAATGGTGAATGTCCTCATCCTGTCCTCCTCCAAAACTGCCCTCGGCGGTAACAAGAATGGGAGGCGACGATCGTTCCGGAAAAATTACATGTTTTTCCCGGAACCGGATCGGTGTGGCGCGGTCCGTCGTTAGATCGGCTGGTAGGCTTCAGAGCCGCAGATGTCGTCGGCTTCCGCGCGCCGCCTGTCAATGATCTTCCCGCTCAAGATCGTCACGATGTAGGTCTGGGTACCCAGCGCCGAGCCCGTGGCGGAGGTGAGTTGCGCTCGGACGCAAGCCGTCCAGCCCGCTCCACGGACTTCGTGATGCGGGAGCGCGACTTGCACTTCGCGTGGATAGGACGTGTTGAGGAAGACGATTTCGATCTGCTCGCGGACCACGCGCCTGACGTCGGGTGGCGGTTCAGGCGGTGGCTGCTCAGCTTCCTTGAGGCGCATGAAGTCAGGCACCGGCGCGCGGCTGTCGGCGAAGCCACACGCGCCCAGTGCGAGCGCGCCGGCGAGCAGCGCCACATGAGCAACAATCCGAAACATTCGTGAAAATCCCCCGCGCGCCGACAGATATGCGTGAATTCGACGGGATGAAGTCCTGCCCGATCAACATTTGCTGAAGGGGGCAACACTGCTCGCATTTGCTATTACCGGATTGCAGGCTAGTTTGTACCCGGACGAGGGGATCGCGCCAATGAGGATCTTGGTGATAGCGACGGCGGTGCTGGCGCTGACGGCTGCTTCGGCGCAGGCACAGATGGGCGGCGGCCGGCGCCATTCCAACGAGAATAGCCAGAAGGCAGACAACAAGCCCAAGATCGACGAGAAGGCCTACAAGGCCGCGCTCGAGCGTATTCCGGTCCCCAAGGAAAAGTACGATCCGTGGGGCGGGGCACGCCCGAGTGAGCCCGCCAAGAAGTCGAAATAGAGCGGGGCGGTCGGTGGCGCGTTGGCCGCGATATCTGCTCTGCCTTGTCCTGCTGCTTGTGGTGCGGCCCTGCTTTGCCTGGGAAAGCTGGGGCGGCGATCCCGGTGGTTCGCGCTTTTCTCTCTTGCGCGAGATTACGCCCGCTAACGTCGGCCAACTCGTTCGCGCGTTCGAATTCCATACCGGCGATGTCACCGCGCGTCCGCCAGAGGTGATGCGGCGAACCAAGTTCGAGGCGACGCCGCTATTCGTTGAGGACAGCCTGATCTTCTGCTCGCCCTTCAACGAGGTGATCGCACTCGATCCCGGGACGGGTGCGCAAAAGTGGCGCTACGATCCGAAGATTGCGATCAACCAGCGGCCGGCCAATCGCTATGTCTGCCGCGGTGTCACCCACTGGGTTGACGACGCCGCGCCGGAGGGCGCCGCTTGCCGCTCGCGCATCTTCATGGGGACGAATGACGTCCGTCTGATCGCGCTAGATGCGAAGACCGGCCTTCCCTGCGCGGGCTTCGGCAAGGGCGGTGAGATCAAGATCGATATCGGCATGCCGCTGGAATGGCCCGGCGAATTCCAGATCACGTCGCCGCCGGTGGTCGGCCGTGGTGTCATCGTGGTCGGCTCGTCGATCGGCGACAATCGCCGCGTCGATGCACCAAGCGGCGTGGTGCGCGCGTTCGACGCTCGCACCGGTGAACCAATTTGGACCTTCGAGCCTCTCAGGCGCGACGGCATTGAGGCGGGCCACGCCAACGTCTGGGCGGTGATGTCGGTCGACGAGGCGCGAGGACTCGTGTTCTTGCCGACGTCGTCGCCGTCGCCGGATTTCTGGGGCGGCAAGCGGCCGGGCAACAACGAGAACGCCAATTCCGTCGTCGCGCTGCGCATCGAGACCGGCGAACTCGTCTGGGCATTCCAGACCGTGCATCATGACGTCTGGGATTACGATCTGCCGGCGCAGCCGACGCTCGCGCACATCGACACCGGTGCGGGCGAACGCGATGTGGTGATCCAGCCGACCAAGCATGGTTTCGTCTTCGTGCTCGATCGCGACACCGGCAAGCCGGTGTGGCCGGTCGAGGAACGCGCTGTGCCGCAAGGCGGCGCCGAGGGCGAGCGACTTTCGCCGACGCAGCCGTTTCCGACACGTGTGCCGGCGCTGACAACGCAAACGATCTCGACTGACGATGCGTTTTCGTTGTTGCCCTTCTTGCGCCACTCGTCCTGCGAACGGCAGTTCGCGGACGCGCGCAACGAAGGTCTGTTCACGCCACCATCGACGCAAGGCACGCTGGTGTTTCCATTCACTGGCGGTGGCGTTAACTGGGGCAGTGCCGCGTTCGATCCGGTCCACCAGATCCTCTACGCCAACACCAGCCGCGCCGTTCATCTCGTCAAGCTGATCCCGCGCGCGGAGGCCGCCGGGTTCAATCCGCCGCCTGGTCATGATTTCGGCCAGCAAAAGGGCGCGCCGTTTGCAATGTCGCGTTCGGTGGTGATGTCGCCGCTCGGGCTGCTGTGCAACAAGCCGCCGTGGGGCGAGATGGTCGCGGTCGATCTCAGGGGCGGCAAGGTTCTCTGGCGTTCGATCGTCGGCACCACCGAGGATGTGGCGCCGCTCGGCGTGCCGTTGCCCTTCGGTGCGCCGCTGGTGAACGGGCTTGCCGTCACTGCAGGCGGTCTCGTCTTCACCGGTGCGATGGACGCATACTTGCGCGCCTTCGATGCGCGCAGCGGACAGGAGCTGTGGCAGGGACGGTTGCCGGTGCCCGGTGTCGCCAACCCCATGACCTACGTCTGGAAGGGCGAGCAATACGTCGCGATCGGCGCCGGAGGGCATTCCGAAGCCGGCACCTCGATCGGCGATAGTCTCGTCGCATTTCGTCTGGCGCGTCCGGGCGAAGCGCCGTCAATGTGGTCGCGCACGATCGATCGCCCTGGCGGACGATTTTTTGCGGCGTCGTCGATGTGCGCGCTCGCGATTGTCGCGCTGGTGATCGCGGGGCTGCGCTGGCGCCGTCGACGTCGTATCACGCAGTCATAGTCGTCTTGTGGACGTGATGCGAATAGTCATTCACATCGCGCGCGTCACTGTACGAAAGCGAGGCCGATGCGCCTGTCGCTGCGCCAAACGGTGCGACAATTCCGCACGAAGTGATCGCGCGCGATCGAGAGCGTGAACGATTGCGGCAATGTGATAAGCGTTTCGAGGTCGATCGCCGCGCCGCCTTCCGATATGTTTCGGACGGTGCACGCGATGCCGCTGTCTTCAAAGGTGATCGTGCCGCCTTTGAAAACCCGGTGACGCTGCGCTGCACGCTTCTCGATCATCCGCGTTAATCCATAATGATGATTGTGAAATAGTGCATAGAAATTGCTTTGATCTAAACTCAATACTGGCGCTACTTGCACTGCGCTTCAGACTTCGTTTACGACGTTGAGGCGGCGAGTCAGTCTGTCGAGTTTTACCCCGCAAGCCCTTCCTTTATGGCGTTATACGCCGATGGAGATTCCGATGAAGACCACGCTTTCGATTCTGTTCGCCGCAGCGCTCTCGCTGACGTCGATGCCCGCCCACGCCGTCAAGTGGGACCTCTCGACCATGACCTGCAAGCAGTTCCTCGAGAGCGGCGAAGACAACATCGCGGTCGTGCTGACCTGGATGGACGGCTGGTACAAGGGCGACGAAGAAAACGCGATCATCGACACCGAAGTGTTCATCGAGAATGCCAAGAAGTTCGGTGCTTATTGCGCGAAGAATCCAACCGTCAGCGTCGTCACCGCGGCCGACGAAATTCTCGGCAAGTAATTTCGATGCAAACCTGAAGAGAGCCGCGGTTCGACGCGGCTCTCTTTTTTGGGCGCTCAGCCCGGCAGCATCGCGAACGCGCTCGACACCATCGCGACCTGTTTGTTGTCGGTCGCGGAGAGCAGGGTGACGCGGCCAAAGCTCATGGTGCGTCCGAGCCGCACCACGCGTGCATCCGCCAGCACGTCGGACGAGGACACCGCGCGCATGAAATGCGTGGTCTGGTCCACCGTCGTCATCGGACGATAGCCGCGATTGGCAGCGAGGTTGGCGATCACCATCGCGGTGTCCGCGAGCGCCATCAGCGCCTGGCCGCAGACCACGCCGCCATTGCGGCACAGCTTCTCCGAGAACGGCATGCGGAGCAGCGCGCCCGGTTGCCAATCCGGCGCATCCGCGGGCGGCACGTGCTCGAGGCGCTCGACGGAGAGGTTGAGATCCTGGACCCACGGCGCAAAGACCTCGCCGAGAATGCGTCTGGCCTCGGCGATACCGAACTCGGTGTCTGGCTGCGATGGCATTGCGGTCGTTCCCTCCTGTGTTGCCGGATGTTTCGCCCATTCTGCCCGGTCGGGCGCGGCAAAGTCACGGGGCGGTCGGCTTGAAAATGCCTGACTTCGCCCGATATGATGCCCACTTGGGAGCGGGTGGACGATGTTGCGTCGAAGTGTCCTGGTAATTTGCATGGCCGCGCTCGGTCTGGCACTGAGCGGTTGCACGAAGTGCGGCCCGATCTGGGACGACTGGCTCCATGGGCCGAAATCGTGCAGGTCGGATCGGCTGTAGCGGATTGAAGCGGCGCCAGGGGCCGGAAGCGGACGAGGCGCGGCACCGGCCCCTCTATCGATGAATCAAGGAGTGACTGATGAAGCTTTTTCGTATGGCCGCGGTGCTGACGTTGCTGGCCGGACCGGCCTTCGCGCAGGAATCGCCCCACATCAATCTGATGGCGGATCAGCCCTCCAAGACCGATGATGAAAAGGCCGCGGATGCTGCGCGCGAAAAGGCCTACAAGGAGACCCTGAAGAAGATTCCGGACGCAAAAACGTCCAGCGATCCCTGGGGCGGAATGCGCGCCGACCCGCCGAAGCAGCCGGCGCCGAAAGCCGCGGCCGCGACCAAGAAGCCCAAGGCCGGCACGGCCGCCAATTGACCGCTCACCCCGGAGGCGGCTGACGCCTCCAACGGGACTCCCCTTCGCCGGGAACTGATCCTACATTCTCCTGCAGTGTTGCGTTGAGGAGGCAGGATATGGCGGACCGCCCGCGGGACCTCGCCGAGCGGATGGCGCGCCGCCGCAAGCAGGCGGCCGTACGGGGCGACAAGGCCGGTGACGGCTACCTGCGCGAGAGCTTCACCCTGCCGCGTGCTGCGGCCCGGGCAAGGGCGCAGGCCTTCTTCGCGCGCTATCCCAAGGCCGGCTATATGAGCGAGGTCGAGGCCTGGCGCGAATTGCCGGGCGGCGACATCGAATTCACCATGCGGCGGCTACCCACAGCCGACTAGCCGGGCTTGGTCGTTCGCGTCGGCCGGCTCAGGCCGTCTTGTGCCCGATGGCCTTCAGCTCCCGATCAATGCGCAGCTGCACGCGACGGATCGCCAGCAGGTCGATCTTCGTCTCGGTCTTGCCCGTCTTGGTCTCTTCGCCGATTCGGAACTGCCATTGCCAGACGCCCGGGATCGCCGTCTTTGCAACCGTGAACTCAACGCCCCTGTGATTCATGGTCACCTCCACGATTCACCTTTCCATGTCGGGTAACATGTTGGGCAGTGTAATATTCCATCGACAAGCAAATATTGCTGTTAAGTCGTGGATAGTTCATCGGATTTCAGCAATCGCGCGCAGTGCGAAACAAGCGAAATCAGATTGCGAAAGACGGGACCGGTGAACGGGCACCTTCGGCGCGCGGAACTCTGTTCATGGTGGGAGAACCACGGACGCGCACCCAGGCAAGAAAAAACCCCGCCAGGGGAGAGCCGGGCGGGGTGAGAAGGTTATTGGAGGCTGAGGTGCTGGGCTGCAACACCATAGCGAGATGACCGTAGCCCGTTCAGCTTACGACAGCCTGACAGGCCGGGATCCGATCGCGCACCGGCGTGCATAAGCTGACGACACACGCGGTCGCCGACAACAGAAAACCCCGCTCAGGGCAGAGCGGGGTTCGACTGGGTATGGAGACCCGGTGTTGGTCCACCGGGTGAAGTGACGCTAGAGCATTCGGCTTACAGACGCCTTACGCGAGCTTGTGTGGAGCTTGCGGCAACGTTGAGGGCCGCGCTCACGTCCCAATTCAGACATCGCCTTGCACAACTTCAGACACAACACTTGGCGACACTTTGCCGGCACGGCGAAGCCATGGGGGATACATGGCGCGCCGATAGCGGGGTGGCATCATGGACAAGGTAGAGCGGTCATTTGCCGCCGCGACTGCGGCTGGCTTCGTGGTCTTGGTGATCGGGGTCGTGCTATTGGCGCTGATGTAGCAGAGACGGGTAGGCATCCGCCGGCCAAACGCGAAAACAACCCCATGCACAGTAGGCAAGTGCCTGTTTTGCAAGTTCCCGTTTTGCTTGGGGCGCCTAATGCACCTTGATCGCGTCCAGCGGCAGATGCAGATCTGCGGCGCGCTCCGCCCGATCCCTCTTGCGGAACTCGATTTCCCTGCGTTCGAACTTCAGCATCTCCTCGAGCGCCGTCTCGAGCAGATGGTTGCGCCTGGTGGCATCGTGCTGTGTATTTTCCGTCATGACCCGATCCCCATTGTAGCGGCTTCGCTTCAAGTCGGCAGCCGCGGAAAGGTTCAGTGCCGCACGATTGCGGAAGAAGGACGGCGCGTCTTTGATGCGCGTCATCTTCGCAACGCAAGAAGCGCGATCTCACGTTTTGCGGAGGGCAAGGGCGCGGACCGCGTTCCATGCTATCGTCGCACGTCGCAACCGGAGATGGCCATGGGCTTCTGGCTGTTCGTCATCATCTCGATTGGATCGATCCCGCTCGCCGGCGCGATAGCACGTGAGCGCAACAGGTCGCAGACAAGGTGGCTCTGGATTGCCGTGGCTGTCGGCCCGCTCGCGCCTCTGGTGCTGCTGATTCTTGGAGATACGAAGCGTCCGGCCCCGGTGAATTGAAGCAGCCTTACATCGCCATCGACAGGATGGTGGCCAGCGCGACGGCAGCCAGCCCCCAAGTCAGCACGTACAGCATCCAAGGCTGCATCGTTGTGCCTCGTCGATACTCCTGCCCCATGAGAGGGTGCAGCCCGGCGCGGCGCGCGACTTGAGATAGATCAAAAGCTGAAGATGAGCGCAGAGCAGGCGGCCACGGTGAAAACGCCGGCCGAAATTGCAAATACCCGGATTGCAAGCTCCTTGCCCATGAATGGAACTGTACGGCGGGTACAACAATCTGGCTATGCGGTCTGTGCCACCTCAGGCACCTCAAGCCTATCGAAAATCGGCGGATTAGAACGCCATCTGTGACCCGGTCGATACTGCGGCCGCCAACTGTGACGGCCTCACTCGTCCCAGATTTCTTTCGAGCAAGGAGCGCACCAAAAAATCAGGACGAGCCTGTCCCGTTTCACGTCCAGTATCGAGTTTCGGTAGGCCGCTGGCGTTTTGCACGTGGGGCAATTGCGTTCTGGCCGGTGGGCCGCCTGTTCATCGTCTTTAACTTCGGCCATTGTCAAAGGTCCCCAAAACCCTCGGGTTCCTAAGTGCTAAAGTGAACATTCGTTCCTATTAAAATACCGTCGCAGGTTGGGGACACTCCCCGGAACAAGCTAGGACAGTAGGGGGCAAATACGGACAGCACCAAATTCCACAAAAGAACATATTGCGAACTTAGAACAAATGGTGTACGGTATTTTTATCGACGAGCCGCCCCGCCAACCGTTTGTCCCGCACCCGAATCCTCGCCATAAGGAGCCAACCCAATGTCCACCACTGCGCTGCGTATCGTCGAAGGATCTTCCATGGACAAGAGTAAAGCTCTCGCTGCCGCGCTTTCCCAGATCGAGCGCCAGTTCGGCAAGGGCTCGGTGATGAAGCTCGGCAAGAACGACCGTTCGATGGACATCGAGGCGGTCTCTTCGGGCTCGCTGGGGCTGGATATTGCGCTTGGCATCGGCGGTCTGCCCAAGGGGCGTATCGTCGAGATCTACGGGCCAGAATCCTCGGGCAAAACGACGCTGGCGCTGCACACGGTGGCGGAAGCCCAGAAGAAGGGCGGCATCTGCGCCTTCATCGACGCCGAGCACGCGCTCGACCCGGTCTATGCCCGCAAGCTGGGCGTCAATATCGACGAGCTCCTGATCTCCCAGCCGGACACGGGTGAGCAGGCGCTGGAGATCTGCGACACGCTGGTGCGCTCGGGTGCGGTGGACGTGATGGTGATCGATTCGGTTGCGGCGCTGGTGCCGAAGGCCGAACTCGAAGGCGAGATGGGCGATGCGCTGCCGGGCCTGCAAGCCCGTCTGATGAGCCAGGCGCTGCGCAAGCTCACGGCCTCGATCAACAAGTCCAACACCATGGTGATCTTCATCAACCAGATCCGCATGAAGATCGGTGTGATGTACGGTTCGCCCGAAACCACGACCGGCGGCAACGCGCTGAAGTTCTATGCCTCGGTTCGCCTCGACATCCGCCGCATCGGCGCGATCAAGGAGCGCGACGAAGTGGTCGGCAACACCACCCGCGTCAAGGTGGTGAAGAACAAGCTGGCGCCTCCGTTCAAGCAGGTCGAGTTCGACATCATGTACGGCGAGGGCGTCTCCAAGATGGGCGAGATCCTCGATCTCGGTGTCAAGGCCGGCATCGTCGAGAAGTCCGGTGCCTGGTTCTCCTATGACAGTCAGCGTCTTGGCCAGGGCCGCGAGAACTCGAAAGCGTTCCTGAAAGCCAACCCCGACATCACCACCAAGATCGAGACCTCGATCCGCCAGAACTCCGGCTTGATCTCTGAGCAGATTTTGGCCGGCACGCCCGAGAGCGACGCCGACGGCGAAGAGCCCGCGGACGAGTAGGCCTTAACCAGTCAAGTTTCGCGAGGAGCGGGTGCTGAGGACGTTGAGTTGCCGACGTCTTCAGTGCCCGTTTCTTTTGTGCGTTGTGGTGATCGGGTGGCGTGATGAAGAGGCTGATCTTGACCAGTGCGGCCGGCGCCGATCTCGCCAAATCGAAGCTTGCCGAGATCGTCGTTCTCTTCTTTTTTCGTTTCACGTCGGGTCCGTTGCCTTCGCCAGACTATCTCGCAGACTATTTCGGGGCACGGTCAGGGACATTTAGGCCGGGCGATCACTGGTCGGATTGGGGCATAATCTGGCCGCCCAAGTTCAAGGAACTCAGGAAGCTGCCCTTCGCCGATTTTTGTGAACGCTATGACGAGATCGAGCTTTGGTTCGACCCGAGCCCAGACGATCAACTGCGACTAATCTGGCTGCTCGACTATCTCGCCTCATGCCCCCAGCTGCTGAAAAAGCTCAGACTGCGTTTGCTCGCATTCGACCTGTTCGATGTGAGAGACAAGGTCTCCGACGCGACCACGTCGCATATTCGTATGGTGGATGTTCAGGCCCGTGAACTCGAGACTGCCGGAATGGCGTGGCGGGCGTATCGCGCGCCCACGCCTGAGGCCTGCGTCAATTTGCTTCACAGCGATCTGAGCGCCTTGCTGATGCTGCGACCAGCGTTGCAACAGCTGTTGGCAGAGCTGCCGTCACCTTCGACGGGTCTTGGTGCAACCGAGATGCGGCTCCTGGAGTTAGTTTCCCGAGGATACGCAAATACGAATTCCCTGTCTAATCCGTGCTCGCTACGTTGCAATGTGTTCGGCGAATTCGATTTGGCGTCACTGCTGGAGGGGCTCGCGCTTGGCCCCAGGCCCGCTGTGGCGGGTTTGGGCGACGAGCTGCGCACAATCGATCCCAAGAATTTGCGGGCTCGGCACGAAGTCTATCTCCGCAGCCGGTTGTCGCTGACGGAGTTCGGTAAAGCCGTCCTGGCCCATCAGGAAGATTTCAGTCGTCACAATCCGATTGATCGCTGGTGGGGCGGCACGCATCTGACCAACGACCGGCTGTGGCGCTACGGCGCTGTTTTGACGAAGCCTTGAGGCCCGAGAATGACGCGGCTCATTGTGACGACCGACTCGTCCGCCGCAGGCGCCATCCAACGCGCCGGCCTCGCTGATCTCGTGATCGCGATCGAGCGTCGGCTGGTGTGGGGACCGCTGCCGTCCGATGCGGAGCTCGAGGCGTTCTTTGCACCACGCAGGTCGCAGCCACATGGCCTTCACTGGCTGGACGATACGCCGGCATGTCGCCTCGAAGAATGGGAGGTGAAGGATCGCGGATTGGTCGAGCTGTTGTCCGAGTGTGGTTCGGTAGAACTGTGGATGGGGCGGGAGCCAAATGCGCAATTGATTCTGCTCTGGCTCCTGGATCATTGCCGCACTCAAGACGCGGCGCTGTCCAAACTCGTGATGCGTCAGCCGGACGTCGCTGTTGGTGCTCTCGATCCATCGCAGCTTGCGGAGCTCAATCCGCCGGCCATCAAGCCCACGCAAGAAGACCTTGAACTGGCAGCTCGTGCATGGCGGGCCTTTCGCGAACCGACGCCGCGGGTTTGGTTCGACCTCCTCAAATTGGATTTGAGTTTGTTTCCGCACCTTGAGCGGTGCGCCGTTCAGCTTCTCGAAGAGCTTCCGGGTGCGGCAACGGGTTTGGGCGCGACGGAAGCGCGGCTCCTGGAGTTGATCGCGCCGGGCGGCATGCAGCCCTTTGACATCTTTCCGGGCGATCAGAAGCGCAACGAGCGTCGCGTCTACGACTATTGGGAAGTCGGAGCGCTGCTCGATGGACTTTCGCGATGTCCAGCGCCGGCGATATCGGGGTTGGAGGAGGGGCCGTTCGCGCTCGACATGCACAACGATGCCGTGCGTCTCGCCCGGTACAAGCAATCTCGCCTGTCGCTCACTGAATTTGGCAAAGCGGTGCTGGCAGGAAGCGAGGACTTTTGCCGGCTCAATTCTATCCACAGTTGGTGGGGTGGTACCCTTCTCACCAATGAACGGCTCTGGCGATGGGATCGCGAAAGCCGCTCGTTGGTGGCGCCTGCCTGACTGCTATAGCGCTGAGGCCTCCAATTTCCGGGGTGTGAGACGACCATGGCGCACTTGATCCTGACGACAGACGATCTCGCCGCGCATTCTTTGCGCCCGACTACTTTGGCAAACGATGTGGTCGGCTTCGACCTTCGTCTCGTCGCCGGCAAATTGCCGTCCGATGCGGAGCTTGCCGCCTTGCTGGAGCCGCGCTCGTCAAAGCACGACCGCGAGGGCAAGCACTGGCTCGACCATTTCCGCCGGATGGGAATAAGACGATCCACCGATGGCAATCACGGCCTCCTCGAATTCTGCGATGGGTTTGACTCGATCGAACTGTGGGTCGATCCGCAGGCCAATGCCCAGCTCATCATGGTCTGGCTGCTCGATGCCCTTCGTCCCTACAAGGACGTCACCTCGAAGCTAAGCCTGGTTCAGGCTGATGATGGGATCGCGAATTATGGATCGGAATCGCTGCAGAAATGGCGACTGCCTGCGCCCAAGGTCACCGACCGCCACCTCGCGCTCGCCAGCCGGGCATGGCAGGCTTGGCGCGCTCCCACTCCGGAAGGCTGCTTCGCGTTGCTGATGCAGGACACGACGATCCTGCCGCGCCTTCGGCCGGCGATCATCGCCCTGCTCGAGGAGCTTCCGGACAGTCTGAACGGTGTCGGCGCCAGCGAGCAGCTGATGCTGGAATCCCTCAGCTATGGCTGCACCGATCCCGGCACCGCACTGTACGCGGCGCAGGATCGAGGCGTCATGAATGAACGTGAGGCGGGGGATCTGTTTGACGAACTGGCGCAATGTCCAAAGCCGCTCGTGTTCGGATTGGGTGAGGGGCCGTTCGACCCCGATCAGCACACCCGCCACCATCGGTATCGCAAGGCCAAGGTTGGACTCACGGAGCTAGGTCAGGCGGTGGTGGAGGCGGAAGACGATTTCTCCCAGTACAACCCAATCAGGCGTTGGTGGGGGCGGCACTGAATTGACCAGCGAACGGTTGTGGCGATGGGACGGCGAGACCCGCTCACTTGTCGCGCCTGGATGATGTCAACCTGGTCGCTCAAGACGTTGCTGTATTGCGTATCAATTTCGAGAGGCAATGGTGTCCCATTTGATCCTGACGACGAACGATCGCGCGGAGAGCACGCTTCGCCAGACGCGCCTCGCCAATGTCGTGCTCGGATTCTATCCGCGCTTCGTCTGGAGCAAATTGCCTTCCGAGGAGCGACTCCTGATGGGGCTGGAGCACCGATCGGCGAAGCACGGCAATCCCGGCGATCATTGGCTCTCTGCCGCTTGTCCCGATGCGCTCAACGGTTTCGGCACGCGCGATATCGGCCTCTTCGAGCTGTGCGCGAAGTTCGACTCGATTGAAATATGGGTCGATCCTCGGCCCAATGACCAGCTTGTCCTGGTCTGGCTGCTGGACCTGCTTCGCCCTTACAGGGAGATCACGACGAAGCTGAGCCTGGTACATACCGACGATCGCATTGCGGACTATTCGCCGGAGTCGGTCGCGAAATGGAAGTTGCCGACCTTCAAGGTGACCGAGAGCCATTTGGTGATGGCAAGCCGTGCCTGGAAAGCCTACCGGGCTGAAACGCCGGAATCCTGTTTCGATCTGCTGATGACGGATCTGATGATCCTGCCGAGGCTTCGATCGGCGCTCATCGCCCTGCTAGAAGAACTTCCCGACAGTGTAACGGGACTCGGTGCCACCGAGATGGATATTCTGGACTTCGTGAACGACGGGCACACCGACCCAAGGCGTGTCACCGAGGCGTGGTGGATGCGCGATGTGTTCGACGAAGATGACGCGCGCCATGCCTTGCTCGAATTGGGGGCACATTCGGCGCCGGCGGTCCTGTTGGGCGATCCGGCGTTCAACAATGAGGACCGCTATTTTGGCAGGAGCGAGTGGAAGGTCACGCTGACCGAACTCGGGCGTTCAATTTTTGCGCGCGAAGACGACATGTGGCGCCACAACCAGATTTATCGTTGGTGGGGCGGGACGGAATTGACGAATGAAAAGCTCTGGCGATGGGATCGCGAAAGCCGCTCGTTGGTGGCGCCTTAGAGGTGCGTTCAGTGCCGTAGGGTGGATTAGCCCTGCGACTGCGCCTCGCGCAGCCGCCCGTTAACCCACCCTACAAAATTACTCTGCAGCTTCCGCGTAATCGCTCACCGGCGGGCACGAGCACACGAGATTACGATCGCCGTAGACGTTGTCGACGCGTCCCACGGGGCACCAGTATTTGTCGGTCCGCGAAGTGCCGGCCGGGAAGCAGCCTTCGCTGCGCGCGTAGGCGCGCTTCCAATCGTCATCGGCGATGTCGTGCACGGTGTGCGGGGCGTGGCGCAGCGGCGAGGCTTCGATCTTGAAGCGGCCGGCCTCGACTTCGGAGATCTCTTTCCGGATTGCGATCATGGCATCACAAAAACGATCGAGCTCCGCCTTGGACTCCGACTCGGTCGGCTCGATCATCAGCGTACCCGGCACGGGGAAGCTCATGGTCGGGGCGTGGAAGCCGTAATCGATCAGGCGCTTGGCGATGTCGTCGACGGTGACGCCCGAGGTCGTCTTCAGCGGGCGGGGATCGACGATGCACTCATGCGCGACGCGTCCCTTGGCGTTCTTGTAGAGCACCGGGAAGTGCGCATCGAGCCTTGCTGCGACGTAGTTGGCGTTGAGGATCGCGATCTCGGTCGCGCGCTTCAGGCCTTCGCCGCCCATCATCAGGATGTAGATGTAGGAGATCGTGAGGATCGAGGCCGAGCCGAACGGCGCGGCCGAGACCGGGCCGACCGCAGCATCCGCCTTGGTCGCGGGGTGACCAGGGAGGAACGGCGCGAGATGCGCCTTGACACCGATCGGACCCATGCCGGGGCCGCCGCCGCCATGTGGGATGCAGAAGGTCTTGTGCAGATTGAGATGGCTGACATCGGCGCCGTAATCGCCGGGCCGGCTAAGTCCGACCTGCGCATTGAGGTTGGCGCCGTCGAGATACACCTGGCCGCCATGGCCATGCACGATGTCGCAAATCTCGCGGATGTGCTCCTCGAACACGCCATGCGTCGAGGGATAGGTGATCATGACAGCCGCGAGATCCTTCGAATGCTTCTCGGCCTTGACGCGGAGATCATTGACGTCGACATCGCCATTGGCCTCGCATGCGACCACCACCACGTCCATGCCGACCATCGCGGCCGAAGCCGGGTTGGTACCGTGGGCAGAGGAGGGGATCAGGCAGATCTTGCGGTGACTTTCGCCGCGCGCGGCATGGTAGCCACGAATAGCGAGCAAGCCGGCGTATTCGCCCTGCGCGCCGGAATTCGGCTGCAGCGAGATCGCGTCATATCCGGTGATGTCGCACAGCCACTTCTCCAGTCGCGCGAACAGCTGATGATAGCCGGCGGCCTGCTCGCGTGGGGCGAACGGGTGCAGACTGCCGAATTCCGGCCATGTCAGCGGCATCATCTCGGTGGTCGCGTTCAGTTTCATCGTGCACGACCCCAGCGGAATCATCGCGCGGTCGAGCGCGAGGTCGCGATCGCTGAGCTTGCGCATATAGCGCAGCATCTCGGTTTCCGAGCGATGCGCGTGGAACACGGGATGGGTGAGGTACGCGGTTGTGCGCTTCAGCGCCTCCGGCAGCGCTTCGCGTGTGGTGGCGTCGATCTCGGCGTAGGAGAGCTGGCCGCCGAACGCACGCCAGACGGCTTCGACCGTTGCCGGCGTCGTGGTCTCGTCGAGCGCAATGCGGAGCGCCGTCTCGCCGACACCGAGATTGATCTTCTCGGCCGTCGCGCGTGCGATGATCTCGGCGCGCTTGGTACCGGCATCGACGCTGACCGTATCGAAGAAGGCCTCAGACTGTGGGGCGAAGCCGAGCTTGCGCAGGCCGGCCGCGAGCACGGCGGCGCGGCGATGCACGTTGCGTGCGATCTGCGCGAGACCCGCGGGGCCGTGATAGGTCGCATACATGGCCGCGATCACGGCGAGCAGCACCTGCGCGGTGCAGATGTTGGAGGTCGCCTTCTCGCGGCGGATGTGCTGCTCGCGGGTCTGCAGCGCGAGACGGTAAGCCGGCGCGCCACGCGAGTCGACGCTGAGGCCGACGATACGGCCAGGCAGCGAGCGCTTCAGCGCATCGCGCACGGACATGTAGGCCGCGTGCGGTCCGCCATAGCCCATCGGCACGCCAAAACGCTGTGCCGAGCCGATCGCGATGTCGGCGCCGAGTTCGCCGGGAGAGGCGAGCAAGGTCAAGGCCAGAAGATCAGCGGCAACGATCGCGAGTGCGCCCTTGGCCTTCAGCGACGCGATGACGGGCCTGAGGTCGCGCACCGCGCCCGAAGAGCCGGGATACTGCAGCAGCGCGCCGAGCACGTCGGCCTTGTCGAGATCGGTGAGGGGATCGCCGACAATCAAATTCCAGCCGAGCGGTTCGGCGCGGGTGCGCATCACCGCCAGCGTCTGCGGATGCACGTCCTTGTCGACGAAGAAGGCTTGCGCCTTCACCTGCGAATGCCGCTCCGCGAGCGCCATGGCTTCGGCCGCGGCGGTCGCCTCATCGAGCAGCGAGGCGTTGGCGACGTCGAGCCCGGTGAGGTCGCAGATCATGGTTTGGAAGTTGAACAGTGCTTCCAGACGGCCCTGGCTGATCTCGGGCTGGTATGGCGTGTAGGCCGTGTACCAGGCCGGGTTCTCCAGGATGTTGCGCTGGATCACCGCCGGCAAGATCGTGCCGGAATAGCCTTGGCCGATCAGCGAGGTGAAGACCTGGTTCTGGCGCGCGAGCTCGGCCATGTGCGCGATCGCCTCGGTCTCGCTGAGGGGCTTGCCAAGATCGAGCGGAGTGGTCTGCCGGATCGAGGCCGGCAGCGTTTCCGCCATCAGCGCGTCGACGCTCTTGGCGCCGACGGTCTCCAACATTGCGGTGACATCGCGCGCCGACGGGCCGATGTGGCGGCGAACGAAACTGGCGGCGGTCTCGCCGCTGGATTTACGGTGCGCGGTCATCGCTTGCTCCATCGTCTTTAAGCCGTGTGTGCCTTGTAGGCAGCTTCATCCATGAGGCCGCCAAGCTCGCTCTTGTCGGCAATTTTGATTTTGAAGAACCACGCTTTGCTCTGTGCGTCCGAGTTCACCAGTGCGGGCTCGGCGGCGAGCTCGGCGTTGGTCTCGAGCACTTCGCCCGAGATCGGCGCGTAGACGTCGGAGGCAGCCTTCACCGATTCCACGACGGCGGCGGCCTCGGCCTTCTTCAGGGTGCGACCGACCTTGGGCAGTTCGACGAACACGACGTCGCCGAGCTGGGACTGCGCATAATCGGTGATCCCGACGGTTGCGACATCGCCGTCGATCGCGAGCCATTCATGGTCGGAGGTGTACAGCGTCGTGGTCATTTTCTACGTCCTCAGCGTTTGTAGGTGTTTTTCACGAAGGGCATGGCGGCGACGGTGAGCGGCAGGCGTTGCCCGCGCACTTCCGCAAACAGTTTTGTGTCGAGTGCGCTTAAGGTCGCGGGCACGTAGCCCATCGCCACAGGCGCGTTCAGGCTGGGACCGAAGCCGCCGGAGGTGACCTTTCCGATGGCGTCACCGCCCTCGCTATTGGCGAACAGAAGCGCGCCTTCGCGCACCGGCGCGCGGCCTTCTGCGCGCAGGCCGACGCGGCGGCGGGATGCGCCGTTGTCGAAATGAGCCAGGATCTTTTCTGCACCGGGAAATCCGCCGGCGCGCGCACCGCCGGTGCGGCGGCTCTTCTGCACCGACCATTCCAGCGCGGCTTCGACCGGCGTGGTCTCGGTGTCGATGTCGTGACCGTAGAGACAGAGGCCTGCTTCCAGGCGAAGACTATCGCGGGCGCCGAGACCGATCGGCATCACATCAGGATTTTCGAGCAGCGTCTTGGCGAGGCGTTCGGCATCCTTTGCTGGCACCGAAATCTCGAACCCGTCCTCGCCGGTGTAGCCCGAGCGCGAGACGAAGCAGGCGAGGCCGGCAACCCTATGCGGACCGGCATCCATGAACTTCATGGATGGCGCCTCTGCACATAATTTCGTCAGTGCTGACTCGGCCTTCGGCCCCTGCAACGCAATCAGCGCGCGATCGGCAAGCGAATCGATGATGCAGGCGTCAGACAGATTCGCGCGCAGATGCGCCTCGTCTGCGTCCTTGCAGGCGGCATTGACGACCAGGAACAGGTGATCGCCGAAATTGGCGACCATGAGATCGTCGAGAATGCCGCCATTGGCGTTGGTGAACTGGGCGTAGCGCTGTCGTCCCGGCGCAATCGCCACGATATCCTGCGGCACCAGCCGCTCCAGCGCGCGGGCGGCGTCCTCGACCTTGCCGGATTTCGGCCGCAGCGTGAGCTGACCCATATGGGAGACATCGAACAGGCCGGCAGAGATGCGGGTATGAAGGTGCTCTTTCAGCACGCCAGCAGGGTATTGCACGGGCATGTCATAGCCCGCGAACGGCACCATCTTGCCGCCGAGCGACACGTGCAGATCGTAAAGGGGGGTACGTTTCAGGGAATCTTTGTCGTCACGCACGGACATCACAGGGGCCCTCGGCGGTTCCCCGGGGATGATTCCCCGGAAGCAACCAGTCGAAGCCCCATCTGTCGCTGTGCCTGAGAGTATTATCCCGTCGGCGGACGCAGTCCGGACCTTAAGCCCGTCGGCGCCTCTTTCCAGATGTCGTCAAAGCCACGCGGTCCTTTTGCCTGAGAGTTTCCGGGGCGGTTGCTCCTTCGGCGCCGGCAAGTAAGCCGGTCTCTCCCGACGTGGCCGTACGATACAGATGGGTAAGAACCACAGCCCAGCCAAGCCTGTCAACGCGCCCTTTTCGGCTTTCCAAAGGGATTACGCGCCTGCGGCAACGCTTTGATCTCTCTGCACAGTTTCTGGACAGCGAGACTGGCCTTGTCTAAAAGCGCTTTGGCCCGCAATAACAGCCCAAATCCCCAGGATTTGGACGGCACGAGAGCGGGTCCTAAAGCGCGATGGGAGTCATCGCGCTTTAGCTCTTTGTTCGAGCATGATCTTTCCGGAAAACCGCTTCACACTTTTCCGGATCATGCTCTAGCACACCCGATTGGATGAACATGAGCGGCGTCAACGAGATCAGGTCGACCTTTCTGAACTTCTTTGCCGAGAACGGCCACGAGATCGTGTCGTCCTCGCCATTGGTGCCGCGCAACGATCCGACGT
>JAEWHT010000037.1 GCA_023387695.1 Pseudomonadota bacterium
CATGGCGGCAATCTGCCCGCGCGTGGGGATACGCTCGCCGAGGGTATCGCAGTCAAATCGCCGGGCAAAATCACCACCGAAATCGTCCGCAGCCTCGTCGATGATATCGCGCTCGTGAACGAAGCCGAACTCGAGCGGGCGGTCGCAACGCTGATCTCAATCGAGAAGACGGTCGTCGAGGGCGCTGGCGCTGCAGGCCTCGCCGCGATCATGTCCGATCCGACGCGCTTCGTCGGCGAGAAGGTTGGCCTGGTCCTCAGCGGCGGCAATATCGACACCCGCCTGATCGCCTCCGTGCTAACGCGCGAGCTGGCGCGGGAGGGGCGGCTGACCCAGCTCTCGCTCGATATCCCTGACAGGCCCGGGCAGCTCGCTGCAGTCGCTTCGTTGCTGGCCGAGGCCGGCGCCAACATCATCGAGGTCTCGCATCAGCGGACGTTCTCGGACCTGCCGGCCAAGGCGACATTGCTGCAACTCGTCATCGAGACCCGCGACAGCGCGCATCTGGACGAGGTCATGGCCAAGCTCGGCGCCTCCGGCCTGAGTGCGCGCTGTACGTGAAGCAGCGCTATCGGGGCGTCAGGCCCGCGACGTGGGCGACCAGCCGATCGATCTCGGCTTCCATATTGTAGTAGTGCGGAGACGCCCGCACGACCACCGGCAGCGCGCGGACTTCTGCGTCGATAAGGGTGCTCGATGGATGTGACGCGCCGATGGTGATGCCGGCCGCAGCGGCGCCAGAGACGATCGCATCCGCCTCATGCCCCTCCATCGTGAAGCTGACGATCGCACCCGGTGTGCGACCGAGATCGCGAATGGTGACGCCGCTGATTGCGGCGAGGCCTCTGCGAAGGCGATCCGCTAGCAGGCGGCAGCGTTGTTCGATCGGGCCGATGCCGATGTCGAGCGCATAGTCGACCGCCGCGCCAAGGCCGAGCCGGGCCGCGTAATTGTTCTCCCAGGTCTCGAACCGGCGCGCATCGTCACGGAGCTGATACTGGTCTCGCGAGACCCAGGGGGCCGCAAAGTGGTCGATCATCGGGGGTTCGAGCTGTAGCAGCAGCTCGCGTCGGACATAGAGAAAGCCGGTGCCGCGCGGCCCACGCAGAAATTTGCGGCCCGTGGCCGACAGCATGTCGCAGCCGATGGCTTCGACATCCACCTGCATCTGGCCGACCGCTTGGCAGGCATCGAGCAGATAAGGAATGTTGTGGGCACGCGCGATCTTGCCGATCGCTGCGGCAGGATTGGTGAGCCCGCCATTGGTCGGAACCCAGGTGATCGCGATCAGCCTGACGCGCTCATCGATCATGCATTCGAGCGCGTCGATGTCGAGCTCGCCCGTTGCATCGCTCGGCACGATGTCGATGACCACGCCCGTGCGCTTTGCGACCTGGAGAAAGGCGACATAGTTGGCGGCGTATTCGGCTTCGGCTGTCAGGATCCTGTCGCCGGCGCGAAACGGTAGCGCGTAGAACGCCATCTGCCAGGCGACTGTCGCGTTCTCCATCAGCGCGATCTCGTCAGGCGCGGCGTTCAGCAGGCGCGCCACTGAACCATAGACCGCGTCAAGCCGATCGGACTCGCGGTCGGCGGCAGCATAGCCTCCGATCTCGCTCTCCAGATCGATATGCTGCTTCAGCACATGGACAACCGGTGCCGGCATGAGAGCCGCGCCCGCATTGTGGAGGTATGCGAGCCGGGAAGTGGCAGGCGTGTCGGCGCGTATCCGGTCGATGTCGATCAAGCGCGCTTCTCCCTCTCTCGCGGTCCCTTCGGATGGATTAGACGCGCCGGAGAAAGCGAGCAAGCGGAGAGCTTCGCCTCAGATACAGAGGCCGAGCATCCTAATGTGGCAGTCGCTGGATTTGGGCTTGCTGGCGGGTGCGGTCTCGCGCTTCACGGCCACCAGCGGCTCGCTGCCCTTGTCCTTCTTGCCCTTGCCCGGCTTCTGCTCGTAATCGCCGGCGATCACCATCGCCCAATAGGTGCGCTTGCCGCTGGCGTTTTTCGCGCTGGCGATTCCGACGCGCGAGGCGTTGTGCAGCAGCAGGTTCTTGCGGTGACCGGAGGAGTCGATCCACTGCCCCAGAGTCTTCTCAAAATTGTCGTAGCCGTAGGCGATGTTCTCGGCGGCCCGGCCTGCGCCTGACGGCGCGACGCGCTTGGTAAATGGGCCGAGCGCGTCGTGGCTGAGATCGTCCTTGGCCGCCATCGCGCGGGCCTGGTCCATCGCGATGCGGTCGAGCGTCGTGTCGCGTGTGACGCGGCCCTCACCATGCTTGAGCCGGAAGCCCGAGATCTGTTCGGCGGGGGACTCCGCGGCCATCACAGGCGCGGTCGCCAGCAGTACGAGACTTGCGATCAGCAGGGCCGCACGGCGCCTCATGGTCCCCCAGCTTGTCATTGGTCCCCAACTCGGTGTGATCACCGGCTTCTCCACCGGCATTGTGGACGCTTCAAGGCGCGGCACATCCCGGTGTCTAGCTCGTGGGCAGGTCTGCCTCGAAGTTGAAGCGGTCGCGCAGGTTCTTGCGCTGCTCCAGGATGTCCTTGAGGAAGGCGCGGTCCTGGTCGTTCTTCATCATCGGCTCGATCAGGTCGAGCTGGTTCATGGCGACCAGCTGCAGAATCTCCGTGCGCGGCTTGCCGTTGTTGTCGCGCGGCAGCGCGTGGACCACCTGGATATGCTCCGGCGGCTTTGGCCCCTTCGCAGCGGTGAGCGCATTGCGGAGCTCGCCCTCCAGCGCGGCCTGGTCGGCCTCGACGAAGGCATAGAGCCCAACGCCGGAACGGCGATCGGCAAAGGCGACGACGGCGGTGTCGCGCACCGCGGGGTTCTGGCGGATCAGCTCGGCCAGCACCGGCGCGTCATTGACGAGCCGGCGGCCGCCGCCTTCGCGGTCGGTGAAGTTGAACAGGCCGCGGGTAATCGCGCGATAGACCTTCTTGCCGGTGGCGAGCCACAGGCTCGCAGCGAAGGATTTCTTCGCCAGGACTTTTCGCTCGCGCGGCGTCAGGGCCTCGGGCACGTAGGAGCGCTTGTGCTTGAGCAGATGCCTGAGGTCTTCATAGGCGAGGATGCGATAGAGCCGGCCGCGCTGGTTGAAGCAGGCGGCGAGCTGGAAGTCGGTGACGTAGGCGCGGCCGTCGCGGCCGACCAGCCAGTTCTGCTCCTTGGCAAGATCGTTGTGGCAGATACCGGCGCGGCGCAGCCGGCGCAGTGCCGCCTTGGCCGAACGGAAATAGGCGAGATCGCCGTGGGGCTTTGCCAGATGCAGCGCGACGCCATCCACGAAGCCGCGCACCAGCGCGCGACGGCCGGCCCAGAGCAATTCGGGCCCGACATTGAGGCCCTTTGCCAAAGCGAGCGCGTGCTTCTCGCGCGCGAACAGATGCCGTGCCAGCAGGAATGACCACCACGGCACTTCGTCCAGCCGGCGCAGCACCGCGTCGACCTCGCCGCGGTCCTCGCGGAAGCGGCCGCGCTCGACGGTCGAGAACACGTCGCGCTTGAGCAGCACGCCCTCGGTCCAGCGCGCCGAGAGCACCGCGGCGTCGTCTTTCGGAAGACTCATCAAAAACTCACGCGGCTGCGGCAATGCGCAAATGATCGGCGATCCAGCGATCGAGATCAGCGAGCGCCAATGCGCTCATCGCCTGCTTCTTGGCGACCGTCTTCTCGTTGCCGCGCAGGCGCGAGCCATCCGGTTTCTTCGTCGGAGCACTTGCCAGCGGCGGGAACAGGCCGAAATTGATGTTCATCGGCTGGAACGAGCGCGTGCCCGGCTCGATGGTCTCGATATGGCCGCCAGTGATGTGGCCGAGCAGGGATCCGAGCGCGGTGGTGCTGGGCGGGCTCGCCAGCGTCTCGCCGCGTGCGTCGGCGGCGGCATAGAGGCCGGCGATCAGGCCGACGCTTGCGGATTCGACGTAGCCTTCGCAGCCCGTCATCTGGCCGGCAAAGCGCAGCCGTGGCTGCGCGCGCAGGCGCAATTGGCTGTCGAGCAGCTTTGGCGAGTTCAGGAAGGTGTTGCGATGCAGGCCGCCGAGGCGGGCGAATTCGGCCTTCTCAAGCCCGGGAATGGTGCGGAAGATGCGCTGCTGTTCGCCGTATTTCAGCTTCGTCTGGAAACCGACCATGTTGTAGAGCGTGCCGAGCTTGTTGTCCTGGCGCAGCTGTACGATGGCGTAGGCTTTCGTCGTGGGATCGTGCGGATTGGTGAGGCCGACCGGCTTCATCGGGCCGTGGCGCAAGGTCTCGGGGCCGCGTTCCGCCATCACCTCGATCGGCAGGCAGCCGTCGAAATAGGGCGTATTGGTCTCCCATTCCTTGAACTCGGTCTTCTCGCCGCCGATCAGCGCGGCAACGAAGCCGTCATACTGCTCCTTGGTCATGGGGCAGTTGATGTAGTCGGCGCCGGTGCCGCCGGGACCGACCTTGTCGTAGCGCGACTGGAACCAGGCCACCGACATGTCAATGGATTCGCGATGCACGATCGGCGCGATGGCGTCGAAGAAGGCGAGCGCGTTCTCGTCGGTCAGCTCGCGGATGGCATCAGCCAGCGGCGCGGAGGTGAGGGGGCCGGTCGCAACGATGACGTTGCTCCAGTCGGCGGGCGGCAGGCCTTTGACCTCGCCGCGAGCGATCTCGATCAGGGGGTGATCATTCAGCGCCTTGGTGACGGCTGCGGAGAAACCATCGCGGTCCACGGCCAGCGCGCCACCGGCGGGCACCTGGTTGGCGTCGGCGGCGCGCATGATCAGCGAGTCGAGGCGGCGCATCTCGGCGTGCAAGAGGCCGACGGCATTGTTGGCGGCGTCGTCCGAGCGGAACGAGTTGGAGCAGACGAGCTCGGCGAGCCCGTCGGTGCGGTGCGCCTCGGTCATGCGATCCGGGCGCATTTCGTGCAGAATCACGGGCACACCGGCTTTTGCCACCTGCCAGGCGGCCTCAGAACCGGCGAGGCCGGCGCCAATGACGTGCACGGGTTTGGAGTGAGGTCCTGTCATGGAGCGGACAGGTAGCGCTTTTCGGCGACCAGTGGAATCGCCGAGATCGAGTTTTCTGCCATCAGAAACGACAGCGCCCGCACGAGGCGGGCGTTATCGGTTCGACCGGTAAAGGGCTGAACGATATCAGCCCTGAAACTGACCGGCGGCAACGCGCGGGATGTCCGAGCGATCGAGGCCGATGTCGGCCAGTTCGCGATCGCTGAGCTGGGACAGCTCGGAAACGTTGCGCTGATAGTCCCGGAAAGCCTGGATCATGCGGATGAGCGAGAGCAGCATTGGTAGTCTCCTGTAGTTCGATTCAGCTCTTGACCTGAGCGTCATCGTTGAAATGAATATAGGTGAGAGTGGTGCGGTGCGAAAGTTCCGATGTTGCGATGCAGCTAAGCGAAGAGCGCATAGCATTGGTAAGAGACGATTAACCTCTCGGCAGCGTCGCCCAATGGCTAGGCGAAGTTACCTGATAGATACGATAAATGCCCGTGAAATCACGGATTTAACGATCTTCTTGCGGTTCCGATTGTTGCGGAAATAAGTTACATTCCCGTGACCTGCAAGGCATCAGGCTAGCCTCTAGGCCCAAGTCGGGCATGCGTGATTCGCATGAAGCAGGGTTCTGTAGATATGAATTTGTATTCATATTATTGAGGAGACGGAGTCCATTCGCTCTCGGCGTTAGGAGGGGTCCGAAGATTCGCTCCGACGGGCTTCCAAGGGCATTACGGCACTCCCGCGCGGGGTCCTCCGGGACCACCTTGAGGGCCGATACATTGATGGTGCGGCGCACACACGCCGAACGTGCAAGTTCCAATTACAAAGTTGTAATGAAAATCAGAAATTACGCATGCGGCTCTGCGTCGTGCGCAACATCACGCAATTCTCGCGGGGAATTTATTGCGGCAACTTGCCACGTCCGAAGCAAAGTCATGTTGCGGATTCCGGCAATGTCGCTGGGTCTGTCCCAAAAACAAAAGAAGGAAAGTAACATCATGACGAAGTTACTCGGGGTTATCGCAATTGCCGCCGTCGCATTCGCCGTCGCGCCGGCCCAGGCCGCCAAGCACAGCATGGGCGGTTGCAGCTCGGGCAATCTTGAGAAGGCCGAGACCGCGGTCGAAGGGATGCCCGACGGCGACGTCAAAATGGGAGCGCAGAAGGAAATCGCTTCCGCACAGGATTCGATGCTCAACGGAAAAATGGGTGCGTGCGGCATGCACCTGAACAAGGCGATGCACGCCACCATGGGCAAGTGATCGGGTAGGTCAAACGCAATCCAAGAGAGGGCCGGTCGCCGAGCGATCGGCCCTACGCGTTTTGTGTCTGTTTGTGTCTTACGGAGCGTGCGCGAGCTGGGTAGCGAAATAGGCGACCGTCTTGGAATAGACCTCGCTCTTGTTCCACTGCTGCAGTACCGCGAAGTTCGGGCTGCCCGGCTGCCAATCCTTGCCCTTCTGCCAGCCATAGCCCGCAAGATAGTTCGCCGTGGAGGCGAGCACGTCGGGCGCGTTGTGCAAGAGGTCGCGCTTGCCGTTGCCGTCGAAATCGACCGCGTATTTCATCCAGGACGACGGCATAAACTGGGTCTGGCCGAGCTCGCCTGCCCAGGCGCCCTTCATGTCGGCCGGCGCTAGATCGCCGCGCTGGACGATGCGCAGCGCATCCAGCAGCTCGGCGCGAAACTGTTCGGAGCGCCGGCAATCATAAGCCAGCGTTGCCAGTGAGCGGATCGTCGCGAACTTGCCGGTGTTGACGCCGAAATCAGTCTCCAGGCCCCAGATTGCGACCAGCACTTCGCCGGGCACGCCATAGGTCTGCTCGATGCGCGAGAGCACCGATCCGTACTGCTTCATCATGTTGGAGCCGCGCGTCATTCGCGGCGGCACCATGCGGCCGGAAAACTCCTCAAAGGTCTGGGTGAAGACCTTTTGCGACTTGTCACGGTTGAGCACGCTCTGGTCGAGCGTCACGCCGGCAAGCCCGGCCGTGATGGCCTGCTGCGAGATACCTTTGGCCGCGGCCTCGGTTTTGAAGTCGGCGAGCCAGGCGTCGAAATTGCCCGAGCCGCAGGCGACAGCAGCGAGCGCTGGTTCGGCGGACAGGATGGACGCGGAGATGGCGAGGGCTGCGAGAGTGAGACGAGAAATCGTCAGGGTCATTCGAGACAATTGATTCCGTGTATTGATATGCCCGGCGGTGGCAATCTCGGTTGTAACCGCGGCCAAAGCAAGGCGTATGACAGCCAACCGCTCCCGCCCGGGACCCCGGGACGGGAGCGGCTGTAACAAGATCGTCAGGCCCAAGATCTCAAAGTGCCGTCTTATTCCCTGTTCCGCCACGGGAAGAGATTGGCGGGGAAATCGGCAGCCGGCTTGCGCGGACGCTGCGGCGGAGGCGGCACCGGCCGTGCGCCGGGATCGGAGACGATAACCTTGCGGTAGAGGTGCCAGGTGGCATGGCCGAGCAGGGGGATGACGACGGCGAGCCCGAGGAACGCGGGGATCGTGCCCAGCGCCAGCAGCACCGCCACGGTCAGGCCCCAGGCGGCCATCGGCACCGGGTTCTTGGCGACGGCGCGGAGCGATGTGACCATCGCATCCAGCGCGCCGGCGTGGCGATCGAGCATCAGCGGGAATGACACGGCGCTGATGCAGAGCGCGGCGAGTGCGAACAGGAAGCCCGCGCCGCAACCGACCACGATCAGCCACCAGCCTTGTGATGTCGTGAGCACGCGCGTCACGAAATCCGAGATTCCGGTCACGCCCTCGTAGCCGAATGCCGCCACATAAATCGCCTGCGCAGTCGCGACCCAGGTCACGAACAGCGCGAGCAGCAGCGTACCGAGGCCGAGCATCGCGCCGAAGGAGGGCGAGCGCAGCACGTCCATTGCATCCCAGGCGCTGGCCTCCTCGTGGCGTTCGCGGCGGCTCGAGAGCTCATAAAGACCGAGCGCTGCGAACGGGCCGATCAGGGCGAAGCCTGCGGCCAGCGGAAACAGCAGCGGTATCACCGAATAGCCCATTGCCACGCGCGCGATCACAAGGCCCAGTACCGGATAGATCACGCAGAGGATGATGGCGTGGCTCGGAACCGCCTTGAAATCTTCCCAGCCGCGCTTGAGCGCGTCGTGAAGGTCGGACAATTGAATGGTTCGGATGACCGGGCCAGCCGCGTCTGCGGTTTGGCCCATCGTGGGCACATTGCCCTGATAGAGTGTGGCCATTGTCGCTAACTCCCTTGCCGTGCAGCCGAGTCCGGCGCCGGCAACGGCGCAAGCGGCCGCTCTTCTCTAGGTTTCGCGAATCCAACCAGACGCGAATTCCGGATGGCACCGCGAGCTGAACGATAAGCGTACGCCTATTTCCGAGTCCTGTCCCTCACGCTTGGGTGAAATTCGATGCCGCAGCGCAACCTCGATGACGTCATGCTGTCGTCATTTCGCCGCAGATAAGCTCATGCTGTTGTTAGTTCGCGGAACTTCGCGCGCGCAACGACGTAACTTCGTCTATAAGTGCCCACTCAGGGCCTTCCAAGGGATCCTTTTTCGGGGAGCAGACATGAGCATTTTCGGGAAAATCATGGGCGCAATTTTCGGTAGCCATGCGGCTTCCGCTACGCCCGCCGGCGGCGCACCCGCGGGCAGCGCGCCTTCCGCCGGGGCGGCGCCGAGCGGATCAGCGCCGGCGTCTGCGCCCGCAGCCGCGCCTGCGGCCACTGTGGATGTCGGCGCGATCGTCGACGCGGCCGCCGCTGCACATAAGGGCGAGAAGCTGGAATGGCGCACCTCGATCGTCGACCTGATGAAGGCGCTCGATGTCGATTCGAGCCTTGCCGCTCGCAAGGATCTCGCCAAGGAGCTCGGCTATACCGGCGACATGAACGATTCCGCCAGCATGAACGTCTGGCTGCACAAGCAGGTGATGTCCAAGCTCGCGGCCAATGGTGGCAAGCTGCCGCCGGAAATCAAGCACTGATCGGCGCGCATCGGTCGACGGCAAGCAACTAAAAAAGAGCCCGCGATCTCGCGAGCTCTTTTGCGATTAGGCAACGAGATCCGCATCCTCGGGATGCTTGTCGAGATAGTCGACGACGAAGCCGCAGCCTGCGATGACTTTGTGCCCGTCGCGGCGGATCAGTTCGAGCGAACCCTTGATCAGTTCGGATGCGATCCCGCGACCGCGCAGCGCGCGCGGCGTCTCGGTGTGGGTGATGATGACAGCCGACGGCGTCAGCCGGTAATTGGCGAAGGCGAGCTCGCTGCCGACATCGAGCTCGAAGCGGCTCCTGTCCTTGTTGTCGCGTACCAATGCCGCCATGCCTGATCCTTCCGAAGCCATGCTTATTCCCTGATCTAGGCGCCTGAACCGGCCCTTGCCAAGTCGCGACCAAGGGAGGTTGCCGCAGGGGAGATATCTGCAAAATGCGTGTCGCGCTCAATCTCATGGCTTTGCTCGCCGTCCTCGCCGCGACGGCGCCGGTCCCGGCAGCAGCTGAGGGCGGTCCGGCCTGGGAGGCCTGTGTCGGATTGACCAGCACGCCGGACGAGCGGGTCAAGGCCTGCACGACCGTGATCGACACCAAGAGCGAGACCGGCCGGAGGCTCGCGGGAGCCTATTGCAACCGTGGTCACGGCTTGACCGAGAAGCGCGACCTCGACGGCGCGCTGTCCGATCTCGATGAAGCCGTGCGCCTCGATCCGACCTACGCCTGCGCCTACAACAATCGCGGCCGCGTCTACAGCTTCAAGCGCGACTATGACCACGCGATTGCCGAGTACGACCAGGCCATCAAGCTCGATCCGTCGCCGGCGATGTTCTACAGCAACCGTGGTGAGTCTCGTTTCAACAAGGGCGACCTCGATGGCGCCATCGCCGATTTCGACGCAGCGATCAAGCGCGACCCCAGCTATGCCATGGCCTACGCCAATCGCGGCTACGTTTATTCCCGCAAGCACGACATGGCGCACGCGCTCGCCGACTACACGATGCGGATCAATCTCGCACCAGATCTGCTCGCCTATATCGACCGCGGCAACGTCTATCGCGACAGCGAGCAGCTCGACCGTGCCGCGGCCGATTATGGCGAGGCCATCCGCGTCGCGCCGACGGATGCGCGCGGCTGGCGCAATCGCGGCATGATCCGGCTCTTTCTCGGCGACAACAAGGGCGGGCTCGCCGATTACGACAAAGCGCTGCAATACGATCCGGCCGACGTGTTCTCTTGGAACAATCGCGGCCAGGCCAAGATGCGCCTTGGCGACAAGCAGGGCGCGATTGCGGACTTCAAGAAAGCGCTGGAACTGAAGCCGGGTTTGCAGACCGCGCAGGAGTCGCTGCGGAAGCTCGGGGCGTTGTGACGCTCCGGTTCGGCTACGTCTTCACCAGATCCAGATACTCCGGATTCTTCTCGATCCACGCCTTCACGAACGGGCATTGCGGGATCAGCTTCAGGCCGCTGGCGCGGACCTGATCGAGAGCGCCTTGCACCAATATTGAACCGACGCCTCTGCCGCCGAGTTCCTTCGGCACGTCGGTGTGCTCGAAGGTGATGACATTGCCTTCGAGCTTGTAATGCTCGGTCGCGAGATGACCTTCCAGTTCCAGCTCAAAGCGGTGATGGGCTTTGTTGTTGATAACGGCGCTCATGTTGTCTCCGGTCAGCTCTTCAGCGACGTCGTCAGCATCTTGCGGATCGACCAGGCTTCACCGTCGGAGGAGCCCTTGATGTCGTCGATCTTCCAGTTGCCCGCTTCGCGGACGAAGTCGTAACGCACGATCTGGTCGGCCGGCTTGCGGTCGTTGCGGTGCCCGGTGATGGTCACCGCCAGCGTCGCCTTGTCGGCCTCCATCTTCTCCGCGTCAACCTTGAACGATTTCACGTCCGGTTCCTGCGAATTGGTGACGGGATCGAAATCGATCGGCCCGACGTCGCCCTTCGGCGTGTGCGCATCCGCTTTGGCCCACAGCGCGACCAGCGCCTTGGAAAGATACTTGGCTTTCGCGGCCTTGTTCTCAGTGACGAAAGCGGCGCCGCCATCGCCCTTGCCTTTGGCGGCGCGGGTGTAGATCGCAGTCAGGATCGCGGTGGGATCGCTGGGGGCGGGGGCCTGAGCGAAGACGGGCGAGGCGGCGGCGAAGAGGGAGGCGGCAATGAGGCTGCGGCGCGTGAGCATGGATCGTCCCTGGGATGATGGCGCGCGAGGTGAGGGCCGGAATGGCCGAATTCAACACGGTATCTCGGTAGACCGGCGGAGACGCGGTCCGGTTCAATCGGCCGCTTTGGCGAGCCTGGAATCTTCCGACTGCGGTTTCGCGGGAATGCAGCCCTGGCAAATGACCAGCGAGCGGTTGACCTTGGCATCCTGGTCGGCGTCGGTGCCGTCGCTTTGGGGACGGGCGGCGGTGTGCGTTGTGCGCGCAGCGGAACGCGGCTGATTGGGGTTTTCGCCCGCGCCATCCCAGGCATAGCGCGCGGACTTGAAGGCGGGATCCGGGGCAAGGCTCGCCTGTGGCGCCATCGCACAGCCGGCGACCGCCAGCGACAACAGGAGAACGGCGGGCGCTTTGACCATGATGCGACACTCTGTACGCGGATACGGACCGAGGTTGCCCCGATCATGTTTAAGATTCCCTGAATCCACGCATGGATGATGCCCGGAGGGTGGTCTTGCGAGGCCGCTTCCGATGACGATAAATGGGCTGCAATGAGCGGACGGACAGCGCCGTTCGCCGTCCAAGAGGAAGCCCCATGCAGCCGCTCCGCATGTCCCGCCGCGTCATGAATCTCGCTCACATGCTGACCCAGAATGCGCGGCGGCATGGATCGCGGCCCGGTTTCGTGTGGGGGGACAGATCCTGGACCTGGCGCGAGATCGATGCGCAGGTTTCGGCTCTTGCAGCCGCACTGGCCGCGCGCGGCATCGCCAAGGGCGATCGCATCCTCGTTCATTCGAAGAACGGCGACGAGATGTTCGTCTCGATGTTCGCCGCGTTTCGCCTCGGCGCGGTCTGGGTGCCCACCAATTTCCGCCTGATGCCGGACGAAGTCTCCTATCTCGCGCAGGCCTCGGGCGCGAAGGCGTTTCTGTGCCATGTCGATTTTCCCGAGCACGCCGCTGCCGTGAAGGGCGGCGCGCTGGAATTCACCTGGAGCATCGACGGCAAGGCTGCGTTCGGCGAGCGCTCGGTGGCCGATGCCATGGCCTCGCAGGGAGGCGCCGTGATCGAGAACGTCGCGGTCGAGCATGACGATCCCTGCTGGTTCTTTTTCACTTCTGGCACTACGGGCCGCTCCAAGGCTGCGGTGCTGACCCACGGCCAGATGGGCTTTGTCGTGACCAATCATCTCGCCGATCTCACCCCCGGCGTGACGGAAGCGGATGCATCGCTGGTGGTGGCGCCTCTGTCGCATGGTGCCGGCGTGCATCAGCTGGTGCAGACCGCGCGCGGCGTCTGCACGGTGCTGCTGCCGACCGAGAAATTCGACATCGACGAGGCGTTCCGCCTGATCCAGGCGCATCGCGTCGGCAATCTCTTTACGGTTCCGACGATCCTCAAGATGATGGTCGAGCATCCCGCTGCCGACAAGTACGATCACTCCTCGCTGCGTCACGTGATCTATGCCGGCGCGCCGATGTATCGCGAGGACCAGAAGGCTGCGCTGAGGAAGCTCGGCAAGGTCATCGTGCAATATTTCGGCCTCGGCGAGGTCACGGGCAACATCACTGTGCTGCCAGCGGCGCTGCACGATCCCGAGGATGGCCCGCACGCGAAGATCGGCACTTGCGGCTTCGAGCGCACCGGCATGCAGGTCTCGATCCAGGACGACGAGGGCCGCGAGCTCAAGGCGAACCAGAGCGGCGAGATCTGCGTGATCGGGCCTGCTGTGCTCGCCGGCTATTACGACAACCCCGAAGCCAATGCGAAGGCATTCCGCAACGGTTGGTTCCGCACCGGTGATCTCGGCCATATGGACGAGGAGGGCTTCGTCTACATCACCGGCCGCGCCTCCGACATGTACATCTCCGGCGGCTCCAACATCTATCCGCGCGAGATCGAGGAGAAGATCCTGACGCATCCCGCGGTCGGCGAGGTCGCCGTGCTCGGCGTGCCCGACGCGACTTGGGGCGAGGTGGGCGTCGCCGTCTGCGTCGCGTGCGAGGGAGCGAAGCCGGTCAGCGAAGCCGAGATGGCGGCGTTCCTGTTGCCCAAGGTGCCGCGCTACAAGATGCCCAAGCGCTTCTTTTTCTGGGAGGCGCTGCCGAAATCCGGTTATGGCAAGGTGCCGAAGCGGATGGTGCGCGATGAGCTGGAGGCGCGCGGGCTGCTTGACCTCGACAAGACCAAGACGGGCTGAACGCGGGCGATGCGGAGTATCAAGCAGCCGGGCGCGCCGGTCCCCGAGCGTATCCAATGGGTCGAGGCGAGGGGCCGTGCCTTTTCGTTCAGGCTTGAAGCAGGCCTGCCGCTGCTCGAAGCTGCGCGCCGCGGTTTCGCCGCGGAAGGCTTTGCGGGCGGCGTGCTGAATTTCGGCCACGGCGCGCTTGGGCCATTCGGCTATGTGATGCCGGCGCTGTCGAAGACCGGCGACAACGCGGCGTTCTACAGTGACACGTATCGCCCCGCCGGCGTGACGCGCACCAGGCTCGGCAGCATGACGCTGGGTATGCGCGACGGCGCGTCGTTCTTTCACTGCCACGGGCTCTGGACCGAGGCGGATGGCAAGGCGAGCGGCGGCCACATGCTGCCGGACGAGACGATCATTGCCGAACCGTTCGAGGTCCAGGCCTTCGGTGTTGACGGTGCAATGTTCACCGCCGAGCCCGACCCCGAGACCAATTTCAAGCTGTTCGGGCCGGTTGCCGCCGCGAGCACCGGCGCACGCACGACGAGCCGCGCCTTCGCGTTGCGGCTGCGGCCCAACCAGGATTTTGCCTTCTGCCTCGAAGCCTTCTGTCGAGCGCACGGCATTGCGCGTGCGAAAATCCACGGCGGTGTCGGCTCGACCATCGGTGCGCGCTTCACCCATGGCGGGGTGACCGAGCCGTTCGCCACGGAGCTCGCGATCATTACCGGCGCGATTGAGCCTGATACGTCCGGCGCACTGGAAGCAGCGCTCGACGTCGCCTTGATCGACTACACCGGCGGCATCGCGGAGGGGCGCATGGTCCGCGGCGACAATCCGGTCCTGATGACGATGGAGCTGGTGCTGGAGGACTTGGGCTAAGGCACGACCAAGGCTTGCGGCGTCCTCCAGATGCTACTTCCATGCGATGATTGTTCCTGATATGTTCCTTCGAATGTTTCGGTTGGGCAGGGCAGGAACATGAGCCGGAAGCGACACCGACAAACCACCCTTCGTGCACCTTATCTCCGGCGCGTCTGGCTCGACCGCGCGCGGGTCGAGGACTGGGAGGCCTATCCGTTCTGCCTTCCCGTATTCAGAGACGAGTTCGACCACGGCTTCGATGCCGCGGTCACGATCATCGTCGGCGAGAACGGCACCGGCAAGTCGACCATCCTCGAGGGCATCGCTGGGATGGCCGGATTCGCCAGCACCGGCGGCCGCAAGGGTTTTCACGAGATCGATGGCGGCGGCATCGAAATCACGGGCGAGGAGCTCTCCTCCGCATTGCGCGCGGCGTGGGTGCCGAAGGTGACCGATGGCTGGTTCTTTCGTGCCGAGACGTTCTTTTCTGTCGCGCGTTACCTGGATCGTTCGGCTGTCGATGCTGCGACGGCCATGGAAGGTGTGTTCGGCGCGAGCGTTCAGGAGGCCCCGGATTATCTCTCCTTCTCCCACGGCGAAGGCTTTCTGGTGTTCTTCGAGGAGCGTTGTCGGAAGCAGGGCATCTACATTTTCGACGAGCCGGAATCGGCGCTGTCGCCGGCGCGGCAGATGGACTTTCTCAAACTGCTGCATCGCATGGATCTCTCCGGCAATTGTCAGGTCATCATGGCAACCCACGCACCGCTGCTGATGGCCTATCCCAACGCGCAGCTGCTGCGGCTCGGGAAGTACGGCCTGGAGCCGACAACAGTGGAGCAGACCGATCATTACCGGGTGATGCGGGAATTCTGCGCCGACCCTCGCGGCTTCGTCGAGGCGACGCTGGAGGAGTAGGTGAGCAATCACCAGGGACTGGCGCGCATTTTTGCCATGGCCAGATAAGTCGATTCACTGAAGCCCGATGTCCCCGAGCTCGATCCCTGGAAGAGGTCGAGCACGGGCGAGTAGGTCTGACTGGCGTTCTTCGCGTCGTACATGGCGGAGAAGCGGCTGAGCAGTTTGGAAACTTTCGCGGGATCGCCGAGGTCTTTGAGGTTGAGGTATTTCTCCACGATCTTCGCTTGCTGATCGATCTGCATCGAAGCCATCTGGTCGGGCAGGTCGAAGGTGGTTCGAAACACCTCCGAGAGAGCCTTGTCGGCAAGGATGTCGTAGGCGGAGGTGACGTGTCCCGCCATGCGCTGGAAATACAGCGCCAGACGCACGCCGGGGTTCGTATCGCCCTGCTGCTGCTCCAGACTTTGCTCGAGATAGTTCTTTTGCGTTGTGAGGTACTGATCGCGCTTCTGCGGCCCCACCATCGGAAGGCGCGCGACGTTGCCCTTGCTGTCGAAGTTGAAAGATGCTGCAATCTCGGCGAAGCGCGGATCGCTCTCCGTGTTGGCGAAGCTCTTGGGATCGTTCAGGTCGGACGCGAAGATCTTCTTGAGATAGCCGGTGGTCACTTTCGCGGGGTCCAAACCCTTGGCGACCAGAATGAAGTCGACCATCTTCCGGTTCGCGAGCAGATCGGAAACGCTGTCGATGTTGCCGATCGACTGTTGATAGTCCGACGCGTCTTTCTGGGCTTGAGCCTTGACCTTCGCCTGGTCCCGCGTGCTTGCAGATTTCAATTTCGCAATGACGTAGTCCTTGGCGATATCGAGGATTTCAGCTGAATCCTGGGCGGCCAGCGGGGTCGTCAGATTACCCTTGGCGTCGAAGTTGAACGCGCGAGCGAGCTTGACGTAGCGATCGTCCTTGAGCGTGTAGACGTAGCTCTTGGGGTCGTTGAGGTCGCTTTCGAGAACGGCCTTCACCGCGGACTGCGAGACCTGGGTGGGGTCGAGGCCGACGGCTGTCAGCGCAAAATTATACGCCGACGGTGTGGACATAAGCGCCTGGAGTGACGTCACATCGGGAACGGCTTTTCTGAACTGCCCGGTGACCAGGGCTTCCTGCAATGGGCTTGCCGCCGCATAGACCGCCGACTTGCTGTCGTCGTAACTCTGGTTGGTGATCGCAATGTTTGCAGCAGTCTGTGCAGCCGTCCCCGGCGGAAGCGATCCGTCGGCCGAAAACTCGTACGCAGTGGCCAGATTCATGAACCGGCCGGTCGCCGTGATGGCGTCGTTGGTGCTGGATATGCTGCTCACGGCCGTCTGCAGGCGGTGTTTTTCAACCAGGATCTGGACGTTCAATTGATTGACGTCGGCGCCGGGCTGCGACAGCTGCGCCGTGTAATCTGCAATCTTTGAACTGGCGTCGGTTGCATCCGACTTGGCCTGGGCCAACTGGGCGCTCAAGCCATCCAGCTGGGACTTGAAGGTGACGTTGACGTAGCTGTTCGGATCGGATTGGTCGCTGGACAGGACCTGCTTGATCGTGTCACGCGGCCACTTGCTTTGATCGATCCCGAATGCGGAGGCGACATAGTTGCGGAGACGATCGTCGTTGAGCAACTCGTCGACGCTACTCACAGTGCCGATTTTGGAATTGTAGTAACTCGTGTCGGCGGCAACGGCATCGACGTTGCTCTTCACCGCTGCCGTGTAGAGCCCGATCATGTCGTCGGTCTGGCTGTCCGATTGCGCCACCTTTGTTTCGCCGCCACCGAAGGAAAAGGCGGCTGCAAATTCCCGGTAGCGCTTGTCGATCAGCGTGTTGGCAAAGCTCTTGGTATCAGTGAGATCGCTCTGCAGCACCTTCTTCATGAACGCCTTGGCGTAGGCCATGTCTTCCAGGCCGTAGGCTTTGGTGACGTAGTGATACAGCCGATAGTCCTTCATCAGATCGTCGACGCTGTGCACCTTGCCAATGTTGGCTTTGTAGTAGGCGGCCTCGCGCGACACGTCCGATTGCTGCGCCACGCGCGTGAGCGACTGCGTGAGATTGCGCGCGACGTAGCTATAGCCAAAATAGGTGGACACCATGGGGACTTCCTGACGGCTCGGCGGGGCTTTTGGCGAGTCTTGGACGTCCGTCAGTCATTGCCGGGTCGCAAGGGAGAAGTCCGGCATCATGCCAGCACGCAGAAACATTGTTTCTATTTGTAACAGCGATTCCGGGCGACAAGCTTGTGCCTCGTTCGCGTCCAAGCGCCGCATCGCAAATCTCTTCCCACGCAAGCCACACGCAAGGGACAGCTTCGCGCAAGCTTCGCCTGCCGAGTGACGTTCGAAATCGCGGACTTGGTTTCACATCCTCGCGGCAAATTGTGCCCGAGCGTTGCTGCAGTCATCGCCCTCAGAGGTGCCGAGGGCGCAGGGAAGGCCGGGTGCCGGCTGGCACCCGCGGTCCACTGTGCGAAGGTTGCGCTACAAAAGGCTGCACAGCGGCATACAGGTGAAGCCAAACGTCCGGCCTTCCCTGCGCAGTGGGTTGACGGCTTATGTCGTGATCTCCCCGGGGAGCGATGCACTATTGCCCCCGTCGCCTTGCAGATGACTGATGCGCGGACCCGGTTGGACCGCACGCATCACCACAAGACTTGGCGCACAGACTCCGGGCGCCAGAACCACACGATTTTGCCGTACGCGATCACACCGGTCGTTCGCGCGAGGCCATCGCTCACGGTTGCCCGCCCTGCGACCACCTTCGCGCCGATGTGACCACGTCCACCACGTCCCATCCCGCGTTCGTGACGATCGCGATAGCGCCCCTCGGCCGGGTCGGGATAGGCGAAAGATGATGTATTTCCGAATTCTAGTAAAGCGAATTATTTGAAGTTCGTCCATTGACCAGCCTCTCGCATGTTTTGCCCGACGGGCAACGCAAGGGCTTGTGGGTTGCGCGCAGCGCTCCCGCCATGCCGGCGCCACGAAGCGGTCTCCCCACGGCCCGAAAATGCGTTACCATGTGCCCAGCGCGCGTCAGTCGCGTAGGGTCAAACGGTGAGGAAACGAGATGAGGAAGACGATCGGTCGTGCGATCGCCGGGGTGGCGGTGCTTGCGGTGGCTGGGATGGCGTTGTCCGCAGCCTGGGCCCATGGCCCGACCCGGCAGAAGGTGCGGGAATCCATCGAGATCAACGCGCCGCAGGCCAAGGTGTGGGCCGCGCTCGCCAATTTCCAGGACATGAGCTGGCTGCCGCCGGTTACCAAGACCACGGGCGAGAAGGGCAACGAGATCGGTGCGACGCGGACGCTGACGCTGGACGGCGGCGCGACGGTCGACGAGGAGCTCTATAAATACGAGCCCGACATGCTGAGCTATTCGTACCGGATCACCAAGGTCGACGTGAAAGTACTGCCGGTCACCAATTATTCCTCGACATTGACGGTGTCGCCGGCGCCCGACGGCAAGGCGAAGGTGGAATGGGCCGGCGCATTCTATCGCGGCTTTCCCAACAACGATCCGCCGCCGGAGCTGAATGACGAGGCCGCGGTGAAGGCGGTAAGCGGGCTGTACAAGGCCGGCCTCGAAGCACTCAAGAAGAAGATCGAGAGCGGTAGCTGACCGTGCGAGTCCTCGCACTGGCGGTGCTTGCCGCCAGCATCACGAGCGCCTCTGCCGAAGAGGCGTTCGTCACCAACCAGCTCAGCGACGACCTGATGGTCGTGGACCTCGCGACCTCGCGCAGCGTTGCGACGATCCCGATCGGCGGCAAGCCGGCCGGCATTGCCGTCAGCCCGGACGGGCGCTTTGCCTATGTGACGAGCCCGGACGCCAAGGCGGTGACGGTCGTGGACGCCACAACGCGGCAGGTCGCAGGGAAGATCGAGGTCGGCGGCGGTCCGCTCGGCATTGCCGTCGCGCCCGACGGCAAGACGGTCTATGTCGCTGACTGGTATGCGGCTGCGGTACGGGTGATCGATTCGGCGTCCCGTAGCGTGACCGGCAGCATCACTGTCGGTGCCTCGCCGTCGGGGCTCGCGGTCACGCCTGATGGCAAGTTGCTGCTGTCGGCGGACCGCGACGACGACAGCGTCTCGGTGGTCGACACCTCCACGCGCGAGCGAAAAGCGGTCATCAAGGTCGGCACGCGTCCGTTCGGCGTGACCATCGATGCCGAGGGCAAGCGGGCCTACACCGCCAATGTCGGCTCCAACGATGTCTCCGTGATCGATATCGCAGGGGGGGCCGAGATTGCGCGCGTGCCGGTCGGGATGCGTCCCTATGCGGTCGCGCTGACGCTCGGCCGCGGCTTCGTCACCGACCAGTATGGCGGCACGGTCAGCGTGTTCGATCTCGCGACGCTGAAGCCGGTCAAGCGGATCAATGTCGGCGACTATCCCGAAGGAATCGCTGCCACCGCCGACGGCAAGCGCGTGATCGTCGCGTGCTGGGAGAGCAACACGCTCGATATCATCGATGTCACCGACCTCAAGAAGATCGGCGAGGTCAAGACCGGCGACGGCCCGCGCGCGTTCGGCGCGTTTTTGCGCAGGACGGAGTAGGGCGGGCTGGCGCCGTTGCCGTAGAGTGGATTAGCCGAAGGCGTAATCCACCGCCTCTCGTGCAACGAGCAAGATGGCGGATTACGCCCAGCGAATTGCGCTTCGCGCAATCGCAAGGCTAATCCGCCCTACGGCACCTTTCGCGCCGCATAATCCCGCAGCTTCACGAAGAAATCCTTCAGGATCGGATTGCGATCGATGTAGGTCACGTAGCGGATCGGATGGCGCCGGCGGTCGATGCTCCAGGTGATCTGCTCCGTGAGGACAGGGGCGGGGACGATCACGCTCGGTGCCCACGAGGGATTGAGCAGCCAGCCGACCGGCGCCATGTCCCAGATCTCCTTGGCCCAGCCCATATGGTCCGACGAATATTCCTTGAAGCGCATCGCAAGGAACGCGCCGATGCTGCCGTGCGGTTCGACGTAGCGCTCGATCTCCGGCACCGTCGAGTGCAGCCGCGAGGTGACACCCCGGCACGGCACCAGCACGAGCGGCACGCCACTGTCGAGCAGCACCTGCGCGCCACCGACGTCCTGCTTGAGGTTGAACTCGATGGTATCAGGCCATTCCAGCGCATGACCGCCGAGCCAGACCACGACGATGCGGTCGATGATATCGGGCGCCTTGAGCAGCGCTGAGGCGACGTTGCTGATGGCGCCGATGGCGATGACATAGAGCGGATTGTCGGGCGAGCCCGCGCGCGCCCGGGCGACGAGGTCGTCTACGGCCGGCGCTGGCCGCGCCGTCTTGCCGGAGCCGACATAGTCGGTGACGCCACGATGAACCAGGCCGTCAGGCGCGATGTTCAGCCGCTCCAGCAGGCGCAGGATCTCCTGATAGCTCAGCTCCATGCCGTGGCCGGGATTGTCCGCACGCGCATTGAAGAATGGTGCGGCGTAGATCGCCTCGACGTCAAAGCGCTCCGGCGACAGCAGCATCTGCACCAGCGCGAACTGGTCGTCGATCTCGTTATAGGTGTCGGTGTCGAGCACGACGCGGACCTTGCCCGCGGGCGGCTCCAGCAGTTTGAGGCGGGCTGCATCCGTGAGTGTCATCACCGTCTCCGTTTTAGATCGTTGCCGGCATCCGGCCGACCGCGTCCGCGATCTCATCCATCTGCGCGAACATGTAGTCCGGCGCAAGCGCCTGCAACGCCGCTGGCGCGGCATAGCCCCAACTGACCGCACCGCAGGCGATGCCCACCGCGCGCGCAGCTTCGATATCGCGGACCTCGTCGCCGATCGAGATGACGTTTTGCGGAGGCACGCCGGCGCGCCGGATCACGCGACGGAATTTCGCGGGCTTGCCGAACACCGAAGCTGCGCAGTCTAAATACTGGAAGTGCGCGGCCGATGCGCCGAGTTTCGCCCGCGCATTGACCTCGCTGTCCGATGTCACCAGCGCAAGCTGCACGCCGTTTTCCGCTAGCATCCGCAGCATCGCCTCCGCGTCCGCAAACAGCGAAATCTCCCCTGCCGCTTCGCCCTTCAACCGCCGCGCATAGCGCGCGATCGCCGGCAGCTTCCACAAGGGCACCTCGAGCCGGCTGAGGATCTCGCGCGTCGAGGCATGCCGCAGCCCCTCGACATCCTCATCCCCAACGCGCCGAAAGCCGAAGTGGTCAGCGACGTCGTTGATGGTGCGCAGGAACCAGGGGAAGCTGTCGACGAGCGTGCCGTCGAGGTCGAAGATGGCGAGGGAGTAGGGCATTGGGGGAAAAATTACACCGTCAGGATTTCCAAATGGTCTCCTCGGTCCAGCCGAGCTCGGCGTACTCGGCAGCGCGAAGCGGAGCTTCCCCTTCAGCGAAGAACTCATCGAGTTGTGGCGGCGCGACTGATGTCTCGGACAGCATCGCGTGCGCCTGACCGCGGTGATGGATTTGATGCTGGAATAGATGCATGAGGAGCCGGTCACGCCGCTCGGTCTGGACCCGCGTGTCGCGATTGATCCGGACCGAGCCGTCGAGAAGGCCTGGCGTCAGCGCATCGCAGATGGAGAGCAACCGCTTGTCCATGGCGGCCTGCGCAGCCTTCAGCTCGGATAGCGATGGGTACGGCACCTCGTTCGCCCAGGCGAGCGGCCCGAGCCAGCCACCCTCAAGCGCGTCGATGTAGAAGAGGTCGATGACGTAGATGTGGTTCAGCGTGCGCTGAATGCTCGGAAAAAAGCCGGTCCGCGGGGCTTCGAACTCGGTCTGGCTCAGACCGGCGCAGGCGGTGAGTAAGCGGTGGTTCGCCCAGGCGTTGTTGTAAGCGAATGCGCGGTAGGTCTGGACGAGACCGGCGGACATTTTGGTCCTCTTTTGCCTTTGGTAGCAACTCCGAACCACGAACTGGACGATACGTCATTCGTTGACCGGCGTCTTTGCGCCGGGATGTATTCATGCTTTTTGCTTTAGCCGACCGTTGATGTGTTCGCATCGTTGCCTTGGCTCTTTTGTACAGATCGAGTTAGGCTTTGAAGGGTATCGGGGACAAGACGTTCGGCAAAACCGGCAACAAAGCCCCAGACAATATCCTTCGCATAATCTGTTGCCTCTTTCGGCCCCCAGTCATTTATCAGCGAAGCGAACGACTGACAAACACCGCCGCTCTTAGCCTTGCAATTGAATGCTGGAAACAGATCTCCTTGTAAAAGCCCCGAAGCAAACAGCATGTGGATCGCCGTAGCAGCTATCGCGCCTACCACAGCCGGTACCATCGAATAGATGACGAGGTGCGCGCGTGGAAGTCCCTCCAACTCGCGGGCAACCAACGCCTTGGGCAGGTCTCGAAGGTCATAGAGACGAATGAGCGCACTGAAGAATGCACCCAATGCCCCCGCGAGCTGAACCACAGTCAGGAGCGGTGGTTCAAAGGGTTTGTTTGGTTCTCTTGAGTAATAAGAGGAGAGTAGAAGAAAACAAAGAACTGCAATTATGACGACAGTAGCCGCAAACAGCGAAACCAGCATCTGTTTGTAGACCGCCAGAACTTGGCGTTGCGGCATATCTGGTCCGACTGCTGGCGCTGGCTGAGCAGCGGTTTCATCGCGTGATGGTGCCGTGTCCAAAGCTTCATCCCCCACGCGCCAAGCTAAACGGGGGAATAGAATCCTGTCAACTTTAGATAGTGTCTCAGGAAGCGCAAATGTAACGAGCGGCGCCCCTAAGGCTGGCGCCCTGGCGGCTCAGATTTGCCCTTCTACTCCGCCGCCTCGCTCGTGCTCCGCCGCTTCGGCTTGCGTGCCTTCTTCAGCACCGGCTCCAGGAATTTGCCGGTATAGCTCCGCGCCGCCTTCACGATGTCCTCGGGCGGGCCCCAGGCGACGATCTCGCCGCCGCCGTCGCCGCCTTCGGGGCCGAGGTCGATGACCCAGTCGGCCGTCTTGATGACTTCGAGATTGTGCTCGATGACGACGACCGTGTTGCCCTGCGCGACCAACTCGTGCAGCACCTCAAGCAGCTTCTTGACGTCGTGGAAGTGCAGGCCGGTGGTTGGCTCGTCCAGGATGTAGAGCGTGCGGCCGGTGGCGCGCTTGGAGAGCTCTTTTGCCAATTTGACGCGTTGCGCCTCACCGCCCGAGAGCGTCGTCGCCTGCTGGCCGACATGGATGTAGTCGAGGCCAACGCGGTGCAGGGTCTGGAAGGTCTCGCGCACGCGCGGCACCGCCTTGAAGAACTCGGCGGCTTCCTCGACGGTCATGTCGAGCACGTCGGCGATGCTCTTGCCCTTGAACAGGACCTCCAGCGTCTCGCGGTTGTAGCGCTTGCCCTTGCAGACGTCGCAGGTGACGTAGACGTCGGGCAGGAAGTGCATCTCGATCTTGATGACGCCATCGCCCTGGCAGGCTTCGCAGCGGCCGCCCTTGACGTTGAAGGAGAAGCGGCCGGGCTCATAACCACGCGCCTTGGCTTCCGGCAGGCCGGCAAACCATTCGCGGATCGGCGTGAAGGCGCCGGTATAGGTCGCGGGGTTCGAGCGCGGGGTGCGGCCGATCGGCGACTGGTCGATGTCGATGATCTTGTCGATATGCTCGAGGCCCTCGATGCGGTCATGCGGCGCGGCGCCTTCGCTGGCGCCGTTGAGCTTGCGCGCGATCGACTTGTAGAGCGTGTCGATCAGCAGCGTCGACTTGCCGCCGCCGGACACGCCGGTGACCGCGGTGAACAGGCCGAGCGGGATTTCCGCCGTGACGTTCTTGAGATTATTGCCGCGCGCGTTCACCACCTTGATGGTGCGGCGATGGTTCGGCGGACGCCGCTCCGGCACCTCGACCTCGAGCTCGCCGGTCAGGTACTTGCCGGTGAGCGATTTCGGGTTGCGCATGATCTCGTCGGGCGTGCCTTCGGCAACGATGTGGCCGCCATGCATGCCGGCGCCGGGGCCGATGTCGAGCACGTAATCGGCAAGCCGGATCGCGTCCTCGTCATGCTCGACAACGACCACGGTATTGCCGAGGTCGCGAAGCCGCTTCAGCGTGTCGAGCAGACGTGCGTTGTCGCGCTGGTGCAGCCCGATCGAGGGCTCGTCGAGCACGTAGAGCACGCCGGTCAGGCCCGAACCGATCTGCGAGGCCAGGCGAATGCGCTGGCTCTCGCCACCGGACAGCGTGCCGGAGGAGCGGGAGAGCGTGAGGTAGTTGAGGCCGACGTCGAGCAGGAAGGTGAGGCGCTCGCGGATTTCCTTGAGGATGCGGCCGGCGATCTCGTTCTGCTGCTTGTTGAGCGCATCGGGAACGGTCTCGAACCACTCGCCGGCCTTCCTGACCGACAGTTCGGAAATCTCGCCGATATGCTTGGTCCCGACCTTGACGCAGAGCGCCTCGGGCTTCAGCCGGAAGCCGTTGCAGGCGCCGCAGGGCACGTCGTGGAAATACTTTGCCAGCTCCTCGCGCGCCCACTCGCTCTCGGTCTCGCGATAGCGGCGATTGATGTTGGTGATGACGCCTTCGAACGGCTTCTTGGTGTCGTAGGAGCGGACGCCGTCCTCATAGGAGAATTTGATCTCGTCCTCGCCGGAGCCATGGAGGATCGCAGCCTGCGTCTTCTTCGGCAGATCCTTCCACTTGGTGGTCAGCGTGAACTTGTAATGCTTGCCGAGTGCGGTCAGCGTCTGCGTATAATAGGGCGACGACGACTTGGCCCAGGGCGCGATCGCGCCCTTGCCGATCGCGAGCTCCTTGTCGGGGATCACGAGGTCCTCGTCGACATGCTGCTCGACGCCGAGGCCGCCGCAGGCCGGGCACGCGCCATAGGGGTTGTTGAACGAGAACAGCCGCGGCTCGATCTCCGGGATAGTGAAGCCGGACACCGGGCAGGCGAACTTTTCGGAGAACAGGATACGCTCGGGGCCGCTCTTGTCGTGGATTTTTGCGGTCTTCTTCTTCTCTTCGACCGGCGCTGCCGGCGCGTCGGCGAACTCGACCACTGCGAGGCCTTCGGCGAGTTTCAGTGCGGTCTCAAAACTTTCGGCGAGGCGCTGGCCGATATCGGCGCGCACCACGATGCGATCGACGACGACGTCGATGTCGTGCGGGAATTTCTTGTCGAGCGTCGGCGCTTCCGCCAGCTCATAGAAGGTGCCGTCGATCTTGACGCGCTGAAAGCCCTTCTTGAGCCATTCGGCGAGCTCCTTGCGGTACTCACCCTTGCGGCCGCGGACGACCGGCGCGAGCAGATAGAGGCGGGTGCCCTCGGGCAGCGCCAGCACGCGATCGACCATCTGCGAGACGGTCTGGCTTTCGATCGGCAGTCCCGTGGCCGGCGAATAGGGCACGCCAACGCGCGCCCAGAGCAGGCGCATGTAATCGTAGATCTCGGTGACCGTGCCGACGGTGGAGCGCGGATTCTTCGACGTCGTCTTCTGCTCGATCGAGATCGCCGGCGAGAGGCCGTCGATCTGGTCGACGTCCGGCTTCTGCATCATCTCCAGGAACTGGCGCGCATAGGCCGAGAGCGACTCGACATAGCGGCGCTGGCCTTCCGCGTAGATGGTGTCGAAGGCGAGCGAGGATTTGCCCGAGCCGGAGAGACCGGTGAACACCACGAGCTTGTCGCGGGGAATCTCGACGTCGATGTTCTTGAGGTTATGCTCGCGCGCGCCACGGATCGTAATTGCGCGCAGGCTGGAGCCCGCGTTCTGCTGTTGGCGCTTCGCCTTGATCACTTCATCCATCCGAGTTGCCCTCAAGGAATCCCAAAGGCACGCGATCGCGCCAATGTAACGGCGCGCTTCGCCCGGAACCGGGATCGGCGCCAATGGGTATGCGAGCGAACGTAGGAAGAACGGAGACGGATTTCCAGAGGGACTTGCGAATCGTCAACGGATTGTTGGCGCTCTGGCGGGACCTGGCAGCAGAACTTGGCAGCAGGGCCGCGCGGGAGAGGCAGGCGGAACAACAAAAAGGCCGGCACGAGGCCGGCCTTTCGGTACGCGATGGCGTTGGAGTCGAAGCTCAGTACTGAGGCTCAGTACTTGGCAACCACCGGGCCATTGAAGTGATAGTTCACGCCGAGCTGAACGGTGTGCAGGTTGAGCGTGCCGGTCGGCAGAGCGCCGAAATAGGTCTCGCCGCCGAGGCTGCGATACAGATACTCGCCCTTGATCGACCACTGCGGAGCGATGAAGGCTTCGACGCCGGCGCCGACGGTCCAGCCCGAATGCCACTTGCTGTCGGAGGCCGTGAGGGCGCCCAGGGTCGCGGTGAGCTTGTTGTCGATCCAGGCGTAACCACCGGTGCCGTAGAACAGGACGTTGTTGACGGCGTAGCCGATGCGACCGCGGACGGTGCCCATCGCGTCGGTCTTCGAGCTCAGCGAGGCGGGGATACCACCGACGCCGGGGACAATAACCGCGCCAGCGGCCGATGCGTTGACGTCAGCCCAGGCGCCATCGGCCTCGAGACCGAACACGATGTTGCCGGTCTGCCAGTTGTAGCCGGCGGTGCCACCGACGAAGCCACCCTGCATGCGCGGGGAGCCCGAGTTTTCCCAAGCGCCGCCACCGACGACACCGAGGTAGAAGCCGGTCCAGTTGTAGACCGAGGCCATGGCCACCGGAGCCTTGGTGTAGGGGCGAGCCGCCAGGTCGGCAGCCGAAGCGGCGCCAGTGAGGGCGATCAGAGCGGCCGAAGCCAACAAAATCTTCTTCATTTTCAAGGTAATCCCAGTCCCAGTTTCTGTTGTTGCCTTCCGTGCGTCGGAAGGACATCGGACGCCTTGGTCCAACTGACGTCGGCATACACCACTGAAGCCGCAAGTTGTGTCTCTGAAATGCCACACGGGATATAAAATGTAATAATCGCTGACCTATTGTTCCCGTCGGGAACAAAAAACAAAAGGCCGGCGCGAGGCCGGCCTTCGATTCTCGAATGATTTCAGGTGGTCAGTGCTTGATCAGTACTTGGCGACGACGGGCGAACCCCAGTTGAAGTGGTAGTTCACACCGGCCTTGATGGTGTGAATCGTGTCATTCCACTCCGAGCGGTTCGTCGGCAATGCGCTGTACTGAATCGTGCTCTTGCCGAGGTCGATGTAGTTGTACTCAACCTTGGCCGACCAGTTCGGCGCGAACATGTACTCCACGCCGGTGCCGAGGGTCCAACCCCAGTGCCAGTCGTTCTGGACGAACGTGTTGGCGGCGCCGCCGTTGAGGGCAGCGTCATAGCGATGCTGGATGTTGCCGACAGCCGCACCGCCGCTCACGAACCAGAGCGCCGGGCCCCAGGCGTAACCAACGCGGCCCTTGATATCCCCGAAGCCGCGCAGCTTGGTGGCGTAGGTGTCGCCGAGGTTCGGCGGACCGACATTGATCACCGTCGATCGACCGTTGATGTCGGCCCAGTGATAATCGCCCTCGAGGCCAACCACGAAGGCGCCCATCTGCCAGTTATAGCCGCCTACGCCGCCGACGAAGCCGCCGCTGGTGTCGTAGTTCTGCGTCCCGACGAAGGCTGCCGTGTTGGGCGCATTGAAGAACGTTTCGTTGCTTCGACCCCAGCCACCGCCGCCCTGAACACCGAGATAGAAGCCGGTCCAGGTGTAGATCGGAGCAGGTGCCGCCATCGGCGCCTTGGTGTAGGGGCGTGCCGCCAGATCCGCCGCGCTTGCGGGCATCGACAGGCCCAGCGCAGCAATACCGATAGCTCCGAACAGAATTTTCTTCATTGCAGTCTCCCCAGTGTCGCCGCTCCAAAGGTCCCCGGAGCGGTCAGTCAGGCGCGACGCCCATACGATCGATTCTGAGGCAACCTTACGTGCGCCTGGGGCCGGAGTCCGTCTCTGGAATGCAACACTCGCGAGCCAATCGAAGGGCACGCAAGCTAATGAATGTTAAGAGGTTTTTACCATTTTGTGGAACCCGAATGGTTCCTATTCATGGTGCAGTGCATAGCGGCGCCGCGATCGGGTTGAGCAGATATTCAGCTCCGATTTTCGCAGGAACAAATCTGGAACAAATGTTCGGCCGATGCTATATGTGGGGATAACCGAGGGCGCGGCGGGCCGATCGATGCTCGTAAGCGTATAGGGTCGGCCCAACAGGCGGCAGCGCGGGCGCGCCTTTCAAAATTCAGTGGCATTTGGGAAGTGGAGAGCGGCGATGGCGGGAAGCGTCAACAAGGTCATTCTGGTTGGAAATCTCGGCAAGGATCCGGAAATCCGCCGCACCCAGGACGGGCGGCCGATTGCGAATCTGAGCATCGCCACCTCCGAGACCTGGCGTGACAAGAACAGCGGCGAGCGCAAGGAAAAGACCGAGTGGCACCGCGTCGTGATATTCAACGAAGGGCTCTGCAAGGTTGCCGAGCAGTATTTGAAGAAGGGCGCCAAGGTTTACATCGAGGGTGCGCTGCAGACGCGCAAATGGACCGATCAGCAGGGTGCTGAGAAGTACTCCACCGAGGTCGTGCTGCAGGGCTTTAACTCGACGCTGACGATGCTCGACGGCCGCGGTGGTGGCGGAGGCGGCGGCAGCTTCGGCGACGAGCCGGGCGGCGATTTCGGCTCGTCCGGTCCCGTCAGCAGCGCTCCCCGCCGTCCGGTTGCCGCCGGCGGTGGTGGTCGCAACAACGACATGGACGACGACATCCCGTTCTGAGGCGGGAAGACCCCGCGCGAGCGCTTCGCATCCAATGTTGTTGCCGTGCTCGCGCAAAGCGGCAGGATTTCTTACCAATTGGCGGAGTAAGCTCGGTTTTGCGGGCTGGCCTCATGTGTCGCCTCAAGCCTTTGACGGCTCAGGATGTGAATGGTATTAACTTTATGTTAATCTTATTCACATGGTCGGTTCCCGGCCAAGAGGACGCCGCACGTGAGCCTCGCGCCATTGCTTGAAGCCGCTCCGGCGATTCCGTTGCACGCGTTTGCGGCGATGGCGGCCTTCGTGCTTGGCCTTGTCCAGTTCGCCGCGCCCAAGGGCACGCTGCCACACCGGACGATCGGCTGGATCTGGGTGGCGCTGATGGCCATGGTGGCGGTGTCGTCGTTCTGGATCCACCAGATCCGCCTGCTCGGGCCGTTCAGCCCGATCCATCTGTTGTCGATCTTCACGCTGGTGATGCTGCCGCTCGCGGTATGGCGGGCACACACGCATCGCGTTGCCGCTCATCGCTGGACCATGATCTTCCTGTTCACCGGTGCGCTGGTGGTGGCGGGCCTGTTTACGCTGCTGCCCGGGCGCATCATGCACAGCGTGTTTTTCGGGGCGTAAGGGGCGGTTTCAAGCCGCTCATTCGACCCCCCGCAAGGGCAGTGGCGGGACGGGCGTAAGTCTCTGGAAAAACAGTCGGAAAAACCGCTTCCCTGGAGCCCCCAAGGGTGGTTATCAGGGCGTCGATGCGCTATATGATTCCCAGATAAAATTTCACCGGATTCCCACTTGGCTGACGACGACAACAAGCCCGGCGACCAGCCGGCGCAACCCTCGGACATTCGCCCCGTTTCGATCTACGAGGAGATGAAGAAGTCCTACCTCGATTACGCCATGAGCGTGATCGTGTCGCGTGCGCTGCCCGATGCGCGCGACGGGTTGAAGCCGGTGCATCGTCGCATCCTGTTCTCGATGAACGAGGAAGGCTACACACCCGACAAGAAGCACAAGAAGTCGGCCGGTATCGTCGGCGACGTCATGGGCCAATACCATCCGCATGGCGACCAGGCGATCTATGACGCGCTGGTACGCATGGCGCAGCCATTCTCAATGCGCGAACTGCTGGTGGACGGGCAGGGCAATTTCGGCTCGGTCGACGGCGATCCGCCGGCGGCGATGCGCTACACCGAATCCCGCCTGACCAAGATCGCGCTCAAGCTGCTCGACGACATCGACAACGAGACGGTCGATTTCCAGGACAACTATGACGGCTCGACCAAGGAGCCGGTGGTTCTTCCGGCGCGGTTCCCGAACCTGCTGGTCAACGGCGCCGGCGGCATCGCCGTCGGCATGGCCACCAACATCCCGCCGCACAATCTCGGCGAAGTCATCGACGCCTGCCTGGCGCTGGTCGACAATCCGTCACTGACCATCGACGAGCTCAACAACATCATCCCGGGCCCGGACTTCCCGACCGGCGGCATCATCCTGGGGCGTCAGGGCATCCGCAGCGCCTACCATCTCGGCCGCGGTTCCATCGTGATGCGCGGCAAGGTCGAGTTCGAGACGATCCGGAAGGAGCGCGAGGCGATCGTCATCTCCGAGATCCCGTATCAGGTGAACAAGGCGACGATGGTCGAGCGCATCGCCGAGCTCTACAAGGAAAAGAAGATCGAAGGCATTTCGGATCTGCGCGACGAATCCGACCGCGACGGCTACCGCGTCGTCGTCGAGCTCAAGCGCGACGCCGTGCCCGACGTGGTGCTGAACCAGCTCTACAAATTCACGCCGCTGCAGACTTCGTTCGGCGTCAACGCGGTCGCGCTGGATAGCGGCCGTCCGATGACGATGAACCTGAAGGACATGCTGACGATCTTCGTCGGCTTCCGTGAGCAGGTCGTCACCCGTCGCACCAAGTACAAGCTGCGCAAGGCGCGCGAGCGGGCGCATGAGCAGGTTGGCCTTGCGATTGCCGTTGCCAACATCGACGAGATCATCAAGGTGATCCGGCACTCGCCGACGCCGGCCGTTGCACGCGACACCCTGATGACGCGCGACTGGCCCGCGCGCGACGTCGAGGACATCATCACGCTGATCGACGATCCCCGCCATCGCATCAACGAGGACGGCACCATCCGTCTGTCGCTGGATCAGGCGAGGGCCATTCTGGAACTCCGCCTGGCGCGCCTCACGGCGCTCGGCCGCGACGAGATCGGCGACGAACTCTCCAAGCTCGCGGGCGAGATCGGCGAGTATCTCGAGATCCTGCACTCGCGCGCCCGCATCCTCGACATCATCAAGACCGAGCTTGCCGAGGTGAAGGCCGAGT
>JAEWHT010000040.1 GCA_023387695.1 Pseudomonadota bacterium
CTGAGTGGCGACGAGACATTGAGCTGGTTCCCGCTTACTTCGGACGCTTCGCGCCGTACTTCGAACGACGCTGCTTACGGTTCTTGACGCCCTGGGTATCCAGAACGCCGCGGAGGATGTGGTAGCGAACGCCGGGCAAGTCCTTGACGCGACCGCCGCGGATCATGACCACCGAGTGCTCCTGAAGGTTATGGCCCTCACCCGGGATGTAGCCGATCACTTCGAAGCCGTTGGTCAGGCGCACCTTGGCAACCTTACGAAGTGCCGAGTTCGGCTTCTTCGGGGTCGTGGTGTAGACGCGGGTGCAAACACCACGCTTCTGCGGCGACTGCTGCAGCGCCGGCACCTTCTTGCGCGACTTCTGCACTTCACGCGGTTGAGCGATCAGCTGGTTGATCGTCGGCATCCTGGCCTTACCCTTTGTTATCGCAGCCCCTTGCGGGCCTGCTGTCTTGCCGCGGCCCGTGATCCGGACCGCAAATTCTTTCGAGCTATCCGCTCGACCGGACCGCTCTGCACGGAGCAATCCGCACAAAGCGAAATCGCGCCAACCGCTCATTGCTGAGTGGAAAGCGCTTCGACGCCACAGAGGACCGCAGTAGTCAGGCCGATCAGCGTAAAGCCGCGGCCCGCACACTGAGGTCATGCATCCGAATTCGGTCTCAGGAGAACAAGCTCGAGAGGCCTAAAATCGCACTGGCATTGCCTAGCTATTATCGACAGCGTTTGAGCGGCATTCGTCGAGGTTGGTGCCCGTTTGAGCGATCCCTGGGGATCAACGGGTGGCCCGTTCCGACGTTGGCAATGCTCACCGCCTGTCGTTAAGTGAGGCGCTTTCTATAAGCGAGAATCGCTCAAGTCAAGGCGAAACCACAGTCAGAACGCGCATCGCGCGCCTCAGGAAATCGCCCACCGGGCCCTTTCACCGCGCCTCCCTGATATGGGCGCAACAACCCCGTTCCGCCAGCCCGAAAGGCATTTTTACCCGGTTAAAATGTACTTTTATAACCGGCGCTAAGGCTTTTTTTCCTGTTGCTGCGTCAATCTGCCCCCATCGGCAGAGACAAGCGCCATGCGGTACACGGATATTGCCATCATTGGCGGCGGACTTGCCGGCTCGACTGCCGCAGCGGTGCTCGGGCGTGCCTGCATTTCTGCAGTGCTGATCGACCCGCACCAGACCTATCCGGCCGATTTCCGAGTCGAGAAACTCAGCGGATTCGGACAGGTCGAGCGATTGCAGCGGACGGGAATCGCCGACTCAGTGCTGCGCCATGCGACATTCTCGAGCGAGAACTGGATCGCGCGCTTTGGCTATCTGCTCGACAAGGCGCCGAGCCGGCAGTTCAACATCCTCTACGATTCCCTGGTTAACGCGATCCGCGACGAGATTCCCGAAACGGTCGAGCGAATCTGGACCAAGGCGGTGTCGATCGAGACCAGCCCGGATCGGCAGCGGGTAGCGCTTGCCAACGACGAGACCATCTCGGCCCGCCTGGTCGTGCTTGCCAACGGTCTGAATGTTGGCCTCCGCCACCAGCTCGGAATCACGCGAAACATCATCAGCCCCTGCCATTCGATCTCGATCGGGTTCGACGTGGCGCCTGTGGGGCGGAATTCGTTCGATTTCCCGGCGCTGACCTATTTCTCGGAGCGCCCAAGCGACCGCATCCCCTATCTCACGCTGTTTCCGATCGGCACGCGGATGCGGGCCAATCTGTTCGTGTATCGCAGCTTCGACGATCCCTGGCTGCGCGAACTCCGCCGCGCGCCGGCCGAGACGTTGAATACAGCCCTGCCGCGGCTCAAGCGCATCACCGGCGCCTTCGACATCGTTGGCGAGATGAAGATCCGCCCCGTCGATCTCTATGTGAATGACCCCCGCGGCCAACCCGGCCTCGTGCTTGCTGGCGATGCCTTTGCAACGTCCTGCCCGGTTGCAGGCACCGGTTGCGACAAGGTGTTCACCGACGTCGAGCGACTCTGCAACGTCCACATCCCGCAATGGCTGGCGTCCGACGGGATGGATGCGGACAAGATCGCCGCCTTCTACGCCGATCCGATCAAGCGGGCCTGCGATGAATGGTCGGCGGCGAAAGCCTTCGACTTCCGCTCGGTTTCGATTGCCACGAGCCCCTACTGGACTGCGCAGCGCTGGGCGCGCTTCATGGCATGGTCGACGCAGGGGCTACTTCGGAGGTTGGGAGGCGCGTTCCATCTGGAACCGAACTTCCTCGGTCACTCCTCCTCGTCGTCCTCGTCCTCATCATCCTCGTCGAGGTCGTCCTCATCCTCGTCGTCTTCATCGTCATCGCTGTCATCTTCGGCCTGAGCGACCGCGCCGTGCGGCTGATGGATCTGGTCGTTCCACAGCTGGCGATAGGTGCCGTTCTTGGCGAGCAGTTCGGCATGCGAGCCGCGCTCGATCGCCCGGCCCCCTGAAATCACGATGATCTCGTCCATCTCGACCACCGAGGTCAGGCGGTGGGTCGACCAGATCATGGTGCGGCCCTTGGCGAGCTTCAGCAACGTGCGGTTGATCGCGGCCTCCGTGGTCTGGTCGAGCGCCGAGGTGGCTTCATCCAGCAGCAACACAGAGGGATTGCGGATAATGGCGCGCGCGATTGCGATACGCTGGCGCTGGCCGCCCGACAGCGTGTCGCCGCGCTCGCCGACCGGAGTGTCGTAGCGTTGCGGCAGACCCATGATGTAGCGATGGATCTCGGCCTTCTTGGCGGCCTCCTCCACCTCCTCGTCGGTGGCGCCCTCCTTGCCGAGCCGGATGTTCTCGCGGATCGACATGTTGAACAGCATGTTCTCCTGGAACACGACCGCCATGCTCCGGCGCAGTGACTCCAGCGTCACCTTACGAACGTCGACGCCGTCGATCGTGACGCGCCCCTCGTCCGGCACGTAGAGGCGCAGGATCAGGTTGAGCAGCGTGCTCTTGCCGGAGCCCGAAGGACCGACGATGGCGATGCGTTTGCCGACATTGAGCTTGAGGCTGAGATTGTCCAGCACCGGCGTCTGGCCGCCTTCGTACTGGAAGGTCACGTGGTCGAAGGTGATGTCGTTAGTGATGCGCGGCAGATCGGGCGCGCCGGGACGATCGGCGCCGCGGGTCGGCTCGTCGAGCAACTCCTGGATGTGGCGGATCGCGGCGGCCGAGGAGATCGACACCGGGATGAAGTGCATGACGTGGGCGATGTTGTAGGAGACCTCCCAGAACGCGCTCTCGAAGGTGACGAAAGTGCCGATGGTGATCTGGCCCTTGGTCGCGAGATAAGCGCCGATCGCGAGCACGACGAGATGCAACAGCAGCACGGAGATCGTGACCGTCCGCTCCACCATCGTCGACAGGAACGCGGCGGCGGCAATCCTGTCGCGGGTCGCGTCGTTGCGGAAGGTGAAGAAGCCGAACATCTTGCGCTGCAGGCTGAACGCCTTGATCACGGCCTGCGCCGCCACGTTCTCCTGCACCATGCCGAGCAGCGCACTTTCGTTCAGCTTCTGCTCGTAATTGGCCTGCACCGCCTTCGGCGTCAGGATGCGCGGACCGATCAGCGTGATCGGAAACACAAGGAGCGCAACCACGGCGAGCTGCCAGTTCAGGAACAGCATCAGAATGATGCCGGCGATCAACTCGAGGAACGGCAGCGCGGCGCTGTTGGCAAAGGTCTTGACCGAGCCTTCGAAGGCCGAGAGGTCGACCGAGAAGCGCGACAGGATCTCGCCGCGCTTGGTACGGCCGAAATAGGCCGCCGGCAGATCCTGGACGTGCTCGAACAGGCGCTTGCGGACGTCGGAAATGATTGAGGCGGCCAGCCGCGCGTCCCAGCGCTCGTACCAGACCGCGACGATCGAGGTGAAGATGCCGGCGACCGCGAGCACGCCGAGGATCTTGTACAGCGCCTGGAAGTCCTCCTCGCCGAGCGCGTCGTCGATCAGGTATTTCAGGCTTAGCGGCATGATGACGTTGAACAGCGTCTCAACCAGAACGCCGAACCCGACATAGCCCAGGATGCGCTTGTAGTTGGACAAGAACGGCTTGACGAAACCCAGGATGGTCGCGAGCGCGCCGGCGGCCTCGCGGGCGGTAAAGACGACGAGGTCCTCGTCATCATCATCGTCGTCGAGCTCAAGCTCGTCCTCGTCTTCGTCGTCCTCGTCGTCTTCCAGCTCAGGCTCGTGACCGGCGGCGAGCTTGTTCTCGAGCTCGGCCGCCTCTTGCGCGGCGAGCTTTTGTTTGTCGGGAGAGAGAGGCCTGGACGCCATGAAACCAACCGATGCTGACGGCCGGCATGACCGCAGAGAAAGCAGGGAAATAGCGGAACGCCGCTACTTCCACCGATTCTATGCGATCAGGATGAATTCGGCAAAACAATTGGCGAAATCATTCGTCCGGTGATGCTAGTCCTCGTCGTCGTCTTCCTCGACCTTGTCGAAGAAGGAATAACGCAGGCTGTCGGCGTCCGCATACCACTGGCCCGGCCCCTTGTTGGCAGCGAGCGTCGCAGTCCAGAGCGCGTCGGTGCAGTCCTTGCGGTGCATCGACAGATCGAAGCCGTTGCCGAAGAACAGCTCGGACCACTCCCACCACGTGCCGAGCTTCTTGACCCCGCGCAGCAGATCGTAGCGGTCGATCACGGCTGATGCCATGTCCGAGGTGATCGAGCCGAACACGACGCCGGTCTTGACCACGCGGTTCAATTCGCGGATCGCGCGGACCACTTGCTTCGGGGCCACGTGGCAGAGGCTGGTCTCAAACACGAAGTCGAAGCTGCCGTCCTTGAACGGCATGTCGGTGATCGAGCCGAGCTTGTTGTACTTCTTCAGCGCCTTGGGCGTCTTGGCATGGATCGCGCGATTGTTCTCGATGCCCCAGGCATCGATGCCGCGATCGCGCAGCGCGCCAACAAGTTCACCGCTGGCGGAGCCCGCGACCAGGAGTTTGGCTCCCTTCGCCTTGCCCCACACGATGCCGATCAGCTTCGTCAGGTAGTCGGGATCAGTGAAATGGCGCCACGTCTCGCTGTAAGGACCGACGCCGCGGTAGTTCTCGAAATAGCTGCGGTCGATCTTGTCGGAGATCGGCTCGCCATCCTGCTGTGCGTGCTCGCGGCGCAGCCGCATCATCTCGGTCAGAATGATGTCGGTCGCGGCATCCGAGGAATCGAGCAGACCGTTCAGCGTCGAATCGAACAGATAGTCGCCGACCACGACGATGCCGGGATGTTCCTTCGGCTCGGGCCGGTGATTGGTCATGACGTCGCGCACGGGCAGACCGCCCGGAATCGCATTCACCGACGACAGCCAGCGATGAATCTTGCCTTCGATGAAATGCGCACGCGCGTCGCCAAGCGAGGCCGGCAACGATTTCAGCGCAGCATCGATCAGCTCCTGGTCCGACAGATTGGCGAAGGCCAGCGCATCGGAACCGGGGATCAACCAGTTCAGGACACCGTGCTTGCCGACATCGTGACGGGCGCCTTCGTTGTAAACACAGCAGCCGCCGAACGCTTCCGACATGAACCAGGCGCCGGGAATCTGGTCACCCCAGAACGGTGAGTCGAACAGGATCGAGACGCGCAGATAATGCGCGGGACGATCGAAATACGACACGTGCTTGACCATCGACTTGCGAAGCTGCTCGCCTTCCCAGCCGACGGTGGAGAGCCAGGAATGCGGCAGGCAGACCAGCACGAGATCGAAGTCGCGCGTCTCCGGTCCCTTCCCGTTCATCATCTTGAGCTGATAGCGGCCGGTCGGCGCCTTGCCGACGGTGAGCACGCGATGATTGAGCTGGATGTCGGCATTGACCTCCGACTGCAGACACTCGATCAGCTGTTCGTTGCCGTTCTGGATGGAGTAGAGGCCGATATAGCCGTCGACATCCATCAAATAGTTCTTGAGCGCGTTGAGGCCGTTGGTGTTGTGGCTTTCGGTGGCGATATCCGAGCGTGCCATCACCTTGAAGAATCGCTTTGCGGTTTCATCCTCGACCTCTTCGTCGAGCACCTGCTCGGCGGTCTTGTAGGCCCAGGGGTTCTCGTTGTCGTGAGCACCGACGCCTTCGTAATATTCGATCGGCGACATCTCGTCGGCGCAACGCTTGCGGAACGCTTCGATCGCAGCCGCGGTCTTCGCGCCATATCTGCGGCGCATGCCGGCGACGTCGTTGAGCAACTCGCCGCCGAACTGCACCTGCTCGGCATCCATCGGTATCGTCTGCAAGCCGAAATGCTGGATCAACTCGCGCAGCGGATCGGGACCCGTCATCGAGTAGTCGTAGATCTCGGCAACGCCGGCCTCGTACATCGCCGGTGCAGAATCGAATTTGCGCGTGACGATCTTGCCGCCGAGCCGGTCGGAGGCCTCGTAGATGGTGATGCGGCAGAGGTCGCCAAGCTTACGCTTCAGGTACCAGGCGCTCATCAGCCCGCCGGGGCCGCCGCCTACGATTGCGAGATCAAGCATGTGAGTTCCGTGGTCTCCGGCCCTGCCCCCGTCACGGGACCACCGGTCTAAGTTCCCTTAGCAGAAGCGCTTTTGCGCCTGAAGGAAAGATGAACAAAGGTTGATCCTGCATCGCAACAGGCAATCAAAGCAGCAAAAAGGCCGGCTTTCGCCGGCCTTTTCATTGTCCTCGGTATTCCTACGGATGAACCATCATTCCGCGGGCGGCAGCGCCGGAAGTTCGGCTTCCGGTGCCGGCGACACGACGGCCGCCTGCTTCTCGCGCTCGTCCAGGATCATCTTGTCGCGCTTCACAGCGACTTCGCGGATCTTGGCCATGGAGGCGCCGGTGCCCGCCGGGATCAGCCGGCCGACGATGACGTTCTCCTTGAGGCCTTCGAGCGGATCGACCTTGCCGTTGACAGCCGCTTCCGTGAGGACGCGGGTGGTCTCCTGGAACGAGGCCGCAGAGAAGAACGAGCGGGTCTGGAGGCTCGCCTTGGTGATGCCGAGCAGAACCGGCGTACCCGTGGCGATCTTCTTGCCCTCTTCCTTGGCTTTCTCGTTGAGCGCGTCGAACTCGATCTTGTCGACCTGCTCGCCGGAGATCATGTCCGTGTCGCCCTGGTCGGTGACTTCCACCTTCTGGAGCATCTGACGGACAATCACCTCGATGTGCTTGTCGTTGATGAGCACGCCCTGGAGCCGGTAGACTTCCTGGATTTCGTTGACCAGGTAGGCCGCGAGTTCTTCGATGCCCTTGACCGCAAGGATGTCGTGCGGTGCCGGGTTGCCTTCCACGATGAAGTCGCCCTTTTCGACAACGTCGCCGTCCTGAAGGTGGATGTGCTTGCCCTTCGGGATCAGGTACTCGCGCGCTTCTTCTGTCTTGTCCATCGGCTCGATCGAGATGCGACGCTTGTTCTTGTAGTCGCGTCCAAACCGGATGGTGCCCGCGATTTCGGCGATGATCGCCGCATCCTTCGGACGCCGTGCCTCGAACAGTTCCGCCACCCGCGGCAGACCGCCGGTGATGTCACGCGTCTTGGCGCTTTCGGTCGAGACAC